>WTJU01000038.1 GCA_011526285.1 Candidatus Arcticimaribacter sp. | reverse complement strand
TAGGCAATAGGCAATAGGCAATAGCTGTAACCCAAGTGTGCACTTGATAAGAAGTTTACCTTATTCGCTGGTGTCCATGTTGTGGTAAACATTCTGGACATCATCGTCTTCCTCGATTTTTTCAATCAATTTTTCAACCTCTTCTACTTGTTCTGCCGTGAGTTTGGTTAAGGTCTGTGGAATACGTTCAAAACCTGAAGATAGGATTTCGAATGAACGATTTTCCAGTTCTTTTTGAATGCTACCAAAGTTTTCAAAAGGGCCATAGAGCAAGATACCGTCTTCATCAGCAAATACCTCTTCCACCCCAAAATCAATGAATTCTAATTCCAGTTCTTCTGGATCAACACCTTCGGGGTTAATTCTAAAATTGCAGGTACGGTCAAACATAAATTCAACAGAACCAGAAGTACCTAAATTCCCGTTGGCTTTATTGAAGTAACTTCGCACATTGGCTACTGTACGGTTGTTGTTATCGGTTGCTGTTTCAACCAAAATAGCAATGCCAAAGGGCGCATAGCCTTCAAACAGAACTTCTTTATAATTTTCTGTGTTTTTATCGCTTGCTTTTTTAATTGCCCGTTCAATATTGTCTTTGGGCATGTTGGCTGCCTTTGCATTTTGAATGACTGCACGCAGGCGTGAATTGTTATCGGGGTCTGGACCCCCCTCTTTTACGGCCATTACAATATCTTTCCCTATGCGGGTAAAGGTTTTGGCCATGGCCGACCAACGCTTCATTTTACGTGCTTTTCTAAATTCAAAGGCTCTTCCCATGGATACTATTTTTTTGACGTGTGGCAAAGATAAAAAACTTTGTAAAGTGAGAAATAATAAATGCTGAGATGAAAAATGACCCTTGACTGCTGTGCGATTAACAGTCTGTCATTGAGGCAAATGAATCTTCTAGTACATCTTCGCAAGTGGGTAGGAGGTGGGCGGGAAGTTTGTTCTCTTTGGGTAAAACAGCTATGTAGCGCATGTCGTTGGTGGTAAATACTTGTTTAAACACCAATTGGTCCCAACCGCGCTTTGCCGCCAGTCGTTTGTGGAAATCGTAGTGGGTAATTAAATCTGTTGTACCTAAGTGAAAAATACCCGTTAGTTTTTGGTTAATGATGTAGTGAATTTGTTGGGTAAGTTTACGGTCACTAATCAAATTTACAATGGTGTTGGGAAAAACTTCAAGTGGAAGCTTCTCGTCCATTAAGGCTTCAATCTCTTTTATTCTAGGCGCGTGTAAACCGTAAACCATTGGGAGTCGTGCAATAACATATTTACTGGGCGCAAGGCGCATTATGTCATTTTCAATTTTAATTTTTAAACGACCATACACACTTTCAGAAAGTGTTTTGTCAAATTCATACGAAGGGTAGTTGTGGAATGCGTCAAAAACATTAGAAGAAGAAAGGAAGAGCAAACGACAATTGTACAACTTTACGTGCTCTATGAGTTGTTGATGAAGGTCAATTTGATCTTCAAAGGGACCGCGAACCGCAGAAATAATCAACTTTGGTTTTACCTTTTTCAAGACCTCATGCACATCTTCTTGGGTGTGATCAAAATGGTAAAATTGCTGGTTCTCTTTGTGTTTTTTGTTGGAATAATAAGTACCATAGGTCGCAAAATAAGGGCTGAGCTCTTTGTACAAAGCATTGCCAATGAACCCGCTTGCTCCTAAGATTAATATCCGTTTCAAGTGATTTATTTTTCTTGTCGATAGAAGGGAAGTGAAACCACTTTTGCAGGAATGGTTTTGTTGCGAATTTGCACCAAAAGGGAACTGCCAATTTCTGCATGTGCAACAGGTACATAGCCTAGACCAATTGCTTTTTGGAGGGAAGGTGATTGGGTGCCTGAAGTAACGCGTCCAATAGTTTCTCCATCGTTATTTACAATAACATGTCCTGTTCGCGGGATACCACGTTCGGTTAGTTCAAAGCCCACAAGTTTTTGTGCTGTACCTTGCTTTTTTTCTTCCTCCAGTTGGTTTGCATTTAGGAAGTTGGTGGCAGGTCTAGTAACCCAACCCAACCCAGCAGCAATTGGAGAGGTTGTATCATCAATTTCGTTTCCGTAGAGACAGTACCCCATTTCTAGGCGTAGGGTATCACGCGCGGCTAGCCCAATGGGTTGCATACCATAATCTGCTCCCGCTTCAAAAACCGCTTTCCACAAGTCGGCAACCACTTCATTTTTACAATAGATTTCTACTCCACCTGCACCGGTATATCCGGTGGTGGCTACAAGTACATCATTAAGACCAGCAAAAGTTGTGGTGGTGTGGGCATAGAAAGGTAAACTGCTTAAATCAAAATCAGTTAATTGCTGCATTGCTTCAATGGCTTTTGGCCCTTGAACTGCCAAGAGTGAATAATCAGATGAAGCATTGGTTAACCCCGCGTTGAAATCGTTATTTAAGGCGCTTATCCATGCCCAGTCTTTATCAATGTTTGAAGCATTAACGACCAAAAGGTATTTTTCTTCTGCGAGTTGATAGACAATAAGGTCATCTACTACGCCCCCTTCTTTGTTTGGGAAATAGTTGTATTGTGCCTTACCAGGTATAAGGTTACTGATGTCATTACTGCAGGCATATTGAAGAAGTGGAAGTGCTTGCGGCCCCTCAACAAAGAACTCACCCATATGCGAGACATCAAAAACACCTACTTGTCTTCTCACACAGTGATGTTCTTCTTTGATGCTGCTGTAACTCACGGGCATTTCAAAGCCACCAAATTCTACCATTTTTGCGCCCAAGGCATGGTGGATATGATTCAACGCTGTCTTTTTCATAATCTTTGCTTAAAAGCATTAAATTGGCGCTAAAATAGGCGAATTATTTCAGCTTATTTTTGATAAACACCATAAATTATGCACAAAACTAGCCCGCTTTTCTTGTTCTTTTTCTTTTTTTCCTGTCTTTTAATGGCGCAGGCCAAATTGCCCGATGCCGATGCCCTAGCGTTCCATAAAAGCAGACGCGACGCGTTAAGGGCAAAGCTTCCTCCCAACAGTGTTGCGGTGGTGTTTGCCAATCCTACCCGTAACCGCGCGAATGACGTAGACTATGTTTATCATCAAGACCCCAATTTTTTCTATCTCAGCGGATGGAGGGAACCACATGCTGTACTCTTACTTTTTTCAACAGCACAATTGGATGCGGAGGGAAAATATAAAGAGGTTCTTTATATCCAAGAGCGCGATGCACGTGCAGAGCGGTGGAATGGCTATCGACTAGGACTCAAAGGTGCCAAGGCTATGGGTTTTGAGCGTGTTGCACTAAGGCAAGACTTTGTGAACAATCCTCCTGATTTTAGCGGTTTTGACGAAGTGTTGATTTTTGATTTCGAAAATGATGAACGTGATCTCGCAGGAGATGCATATGATTTGTATCAGTTGAAAAAAACATTTAAGAAAGCCATCAATTTCCCAGAGAACTTTAATCGTACACGCTACCAAATTCAACAAGCCATACGAACGGTAACACCAGAAAATTTGAACCAAGTAAAAGGATATGTGAATTGGCAGGTTCAGCGAGATTCAACTTTATTAGACGACGGAATTATTAAGGCTTTTGTCGCATTAGAAACCCTAGAAGTTCCTGCTGATCTTAAAATGAAATCTGCGTTTGTATTGAAGGAATTCAACTTTGATGTGATTCAGCTAGAACGAATATTAGGAGATTTAAGGGAGGTAAAAACCCCCTTTGAGTTAAAGCAGTTAAAACGCGCCATCGAGATCTCTGCAATTGGTCAAGTAGAGGTAATGAAAGCCATGCATCCAGCAATGTCTGAACGGGAGGTTCAAGGAATTCACGAATATGTATTTAAAAAATATGGTGCCGCCTATGAAGGGTATCCCTCTATTGTAGGGGTGGGGAACAATGCCTGTGTGCTGCACTATATTGAAAACAGCAGTAACCCATCAGAAACTGATTTAATGTTGATGGATTTAGGAGCAGAATATGAGGGTTATACCGCTGATGTTACCCGAACTATACCAGTAAAAGGAACATTTACGCTAGAGCAACGCCAACTGTATCAACTAGTATATGAAGCACAAGAAGCAGGAATAGCACAATCAGTGGTTGGGAATACGGTTAATGATGTTACCCGTGCTACACAATCTGTGGTTAAAGATGGTTTGATGGCCCTAGGAATTATCGAGAATGAAAATGATTTCAGAAAATATTATCCACACGGTGCATCCCACCACATTGGGTTAGATGTACACGATTTATCTAATTATGGTCCACTGCCAGAAAATGCAATCATTACGGTAGAGCCCGGGATTTATATCCCAAAAGGGAGCCCCTGCGACCCTAAATGGTGGGGCATTGGTATTCGAATTGAAGATGATATTTTAATCACACCGAGTGGCCCTGTTAATCTCTCTGCGACAGCACCAAGAACTTGGCAAGCAATTGAAGCAAAGATGAAAGAGGAGAGTCCTTTAGATCGTTTTAAGTTGCCTGCTTTAACGAACTAGGCGAGTAGATAGGCTTTTAAATCAGCATACGAACTGATGGGTGTGCTTTGTTTCTCTTTCTTTAGTAGCGCTTTTATGCGTTGTGGGAGCTCAACCTTGGTTTGCAGGGTAGATTCTACTGTATCTAAGAATTTTACTGGGTGAGCGGTTTCAAGAAACACCCCATATTTTTCGGGATGATCTTTTAGGTATTCTTTTAAACCTAAGTAGCCTACTGCTCCGTGTGGATCTGTAATATAGCCTAATTGTGTGTAGATTTCTTTCATTGCAACACGGGTTTCATCATCCGTGAAACGATATCCACTTAGGTGCTGGCATAGATTTTTATAGTCGTTGCCATATATTTTTTGAATTCGAACAAAGTTACTAGGATCACCAACATCCATGGCGTTAGAAATGGTTGGTGTGGTTTTTACCGCTTGGTAATTCCCACTTTCTAGATAGGAAGGTACAGCGTCATTAACATTTGTGGCAGCGATAAAATGATCTATTGGGAGTCCCATTTGTTGGGCGATCATTCCAGCACAAATGTTACCAAAATTTCCACTCGGCACAGCAACCACTAGCGGTTGTTTTTTCTTTTTGAGTTGTCGGTATGCAAGGAAATAATAGAGCATTTGCGGTAACCAACGTGCTACATTGATTGAATTAGCCGATGTGAGTTTTCTTTGATTTGTGATTTCAGTATCTAAGAAAGCTGTTTTTACCATGTCTTGGCAGTCATCAAAAACGCCATCTACTTCAAGTGCAGTAATGTTTTGCCCTAAGGTTGTGAGTTGTTGTTCTTGCACTTCACTCACTTTTCCTTTAGGATATAGAATAACCACTTCAATTCCTTCTACTCCCAAAAATCCGTTGGCAACAGCTCCACCAGTATCACCAGATGTTGCGACCAAAACGGTAACTTTTTGGTCACTATTTTGTTGGTTAAAATAACCTAGACATTGTGCCATAAAACGCGCTCCAACATCTTTAAAAGCTAAGGTTGGACCGTGAAATAATTCTAAGCTGCCTATTTGATCATCAACAGGAACAACCGGAAATTCAAAATCTAAGGTTGTTTTTACAATGCGCTTGAGTTCTGTTCTGGGAATTTCGTCACCAACAAAAGCCTCAATGGCTGTGAGGGCCATCTCGTGCACGTCCATTTGTTCAATAGTTTCAAAAAATGAGGCGGGTAGTTTTGGTATTTCACTTGGGAAATACAAGCCACGGTCTGGAGCAATTCCATTAACTACAGCCTTAGAAAAGCTGGTAATTTCGTTTGGGTTTGAAAGACTGTAATAGTGCATATTCTATACTATTTTAGCCCCGTGGGTGTTGATTTTCGAAACAAACGTATCGAATGGAATTCCATGGGGTTCAAAGGATTTAATTAGGGCTTGGCGAACATTTTCAGCAGTTTTTTCACCACGCGATAGGGTAAAGAGGGAGGGTCCAGACCCTGAAATCCCACCTCCAAGACCTCCTGCTGCTAGGGCAGTGGCTTTTAGTTCATCAAAGTGTGGAATGAGGATAGAGCGTTCGGGTTCGATTATAACGTCTACCAAAGCACGTGAAATAAGTTTGTAGTTGTTGGTGTATAATCCGCTTACAAGTGCACCAACATTCCCCCATTGTTGAATGGCTTTATCAAGGGAGATGCTTTGTTTTAAAACGGAACGTGCATCGGCAGTTCGCAGTTCAATTTTTGGATGAATAATGGTGGCAAACAACTCGGTAGGAGCAGGAAGGGAAATAACATCAGGTTTTTTTCCACAGCGAACTAGCGTAAATCCACCCAATAGGGCAGGCGATACATTGTCTGCATGTGCTGCACCACTTGCTAGTTCTTCCCCTTTCATTGCAAAAGCAATGAGTTCATTTCTACTAAACGGATTTCCTAGAAGGGCGTTAACGCCAACTACAGCTCCTGCCGAACTAGCCGCACTGCTACCAATTCCGCTTCCAGCTTTTATGCCTTTTTCTATTTCTATTTCAAAACCAAAGGGGGTTTCTATTTGTTCTAGTAAAGCTTCAACAGCTACACCAGCTACATTTTTTTTGGTTTCTAGTGGAAGTTCTTGTCCTTCGATTTTTGTAATTCGTACGCCGGGGGTATTGCTTTTACGCACGATAACTGTATCGCCCACATGGTCAAGGCAAAAGCCTAAAACATCAAATCCGCAAGAAACGTTGGCCACTGTTGCTGGCGCAAAAACTTTTACTTCTTCCATTAGCGTTTTCCAATTCTAATAATATCACCAAAAATTCCAGAGGCAGTTACTGCAGCCCCTGCACCCGCACCTTTCACAATAAGGGGTTGATCACTATAGCGGTCGGTGTAGAATAAAATAATATTGTCGCTTCCTTCTAGGTTATAGAAATCGTGCCCTTGGGGGATTTCTTGAAGTCCTACACTTGCTTTGCCATTTTCTAACTGTGCAACGTATTTTAAGCGTGCATTGTTTTCTTTGGCTTTCGCCAAGATGTTGTTAAAGTGGGCTTTGTGCTGGTCTAGAGAGGCAAAAAAGCTATCGTTGTCTGGGGTGTTTAGACACTCTTCTGGTAAGAAAGGATTGTTTTCAATGTCCTCTAATTCAATGCTTAGTCCGCTTTCTCGTGCGAGAATTAATATTTTACGCGCGACATCAACTCCACTTAAATCAATTTTTGGATCGGGTTCTGTATATCCTTCTTTTTGTGCCTGAATGACTACTTCTTTAAAACTGTCTTCACTTAAAAAGTTATTGAAAACAAAGTTTAAGCTTCCTGAAAGTACGGCTTGTATTTTGTGAATACGATCACCAGAAGCAATGAGATTGCTCAACGTATCAATAATGGGGAGTCCTGCACCAACATTGGTTTCAAAAAGGAATGGACTGCTGTACTTGCGAGAGGTTTTTTTAAGGGTTTGGTAATTGGTGAATTGATCTGCACATGCAATTTTGTTACAGGTAACCACACCAATATTACTCTCTAGGTAGCGTTGATATTCTTTCGCGATAGCTTCATTGGCAGTATTGTCTACAAAAATACTATTGCGAAGGTTAAGTGTTTTTGCGTGGGCAAAAAAGGCATCAACATTGCTTGCTTCCCCTTTGGCTAATTGGTCTTGCCAAGTGGAGAGGTCAATCCCGTCTTGACTCACGAGCATCGTTCGTGAATTTGCCATCGCGATCACTCGAATTCGAAGTTGCAGCATTTCCTGAAGGTATTGCTGTTGTTGGTGGATTTGTTCCATTAATTTACTCCCTACGTTCCCAACACCAATAACAAAAAGATTCAGTTCTTTGATATTGGCCTCGAAAAAGGCTTCGTGTAAGCAATTGAGTGCTTTTTGGGTGTCTTTCTTGGCAATAATGATAGAGATGTTACGCTCAGATGCTCCTTGTGCAATGGCACGGATATTAACGTTATTGGCTCCCAGCGTGCTAAACATTTTCCCACTTATACCTTGGTGACTTTTCATTTGATCTCCTACCATTGCCACATTCACCATTTCATCTTCAACTACCGCAGGGTTGACTTTGTTTAAGGAGATTTCAAATGCAAATTCTTCATCGATAATGGCTTTTGCATTTTGTGCGTCTTCTGACCGTAAACCAATACAAATTGAATGTTCAGACGACGCTTGTGTAATCATAATCACGTTAATTTTTTCACGTGAAAGGGATTCAAACAATCGTTTAGAGAATCCGGGAATTCCAATCATTCCACTTCCTTCAAGGCTAACCAACGAAACATTATCAATATGGCTTATGCCTTTAACCACTTGTCCATTTTGTCGGTTTTCTCCTCCGTTTACAAGTGTTCCAGCATCATCAGGAGCAAAGGTGTTTTTAATGTATACTGGAATGTTTTTTTCTACCAGCGGTTGTAGGGTGGGAGGATAGATGACTTTGGCCCCAAAGTGCGACAATTCCATGGCCTCTAGATAACTGAGGTGTGGGATTGGTGTTGCTTGTGCGACAATTTTAGGGTTTGCGGTATACATACCACTTACATCTGTCCAGATTTCTAAGCTAGGTGCGTCTAATACATGTGCGAGAATAGCTGCAGTAAAGTCTGATCCGCCTCGTCCTAAGGTTGTGTTTTCCCCCGCTTCATTGCGTGCTACAAAGCCGGGAACTAAGGTTATTTTTGCTTTGGATGCACTGTAAAGGCGATTAACATTTTCAGCTGTTTTAGTCCAATTAACAATCTGCCGACTGTTTTGAATTGATGTTTCAATAAGTTCCCTTCCATCAATGCGACGAACATCTAACTTATTTTCGATAAATGCAGCCTCAATTAGTTTACTGGAAAGTGTTTCACCAAAGCTCGCAACTTTGTCCGCTGCTTTAGGTGTTACTTCTTCCAGCATAAATATCCCATCAAGGATGGTTTCAAGGTGATTAAGTTCTACTTTAACAAAACTAATGAGACTACTTTGTTTGCTAGGAGGAATGAAACCGCGAATAACTTCTAAATGGCGTTCCTCCAATTCAGTAAGGACTTGTTTATATGCCTTGTCGGAATGTGCTGCCTGTTCCATAGCTTGCAAAAGACGATCAGTGACCCCACCTAGTGCAGACACAACTACTGTGCAGTTGTCTTTTTTTTGAACAATAGAAAGGACGCGCGCTATATTTTCTGTGTTGGCGACTGATGTTCCGCCAAATTTTAAAACTTTCATGTTTGAGTATTAATGGTTTCCCAAGGGAGATAATTGAATATTAATGAGCTGATTGAGGCAGACACGAGTTTAGTTGTTAACCCCCCAAGGGGTGCGTGTACTGTAGTAAAGGAATGTGCTATGGGTGTAGAGCATGATCATTCAGTTCAATATTCTGGGCAAAAATAGTTTAAATGCTTTGTTTAATCAAAAGGCTAAGCAAAAAAAACTCCCCAATGGTGGGGAGTGTTCTTTTGTTTTAGCTACTAAGACTAAGTTCTTCTGCTTTTCCGTCCCAGTTGAGTTTCAAATGGTCACCTTCTTTAATGTTGTTGGAAACAATTTCTTCGGCAATCAAATCTTCAACATAACGCTGAATCGCTCTTGACAACGGGCGCGCACCATATTTTTTATCGTAGCCTTTTTCTCCTAAAAATTCTTTTGCTTTTTTAGTGATATCCATTTGGTATCCCAGCTTTGTGATACGTTTGGCTAGTTTCTCAATCTCTATGTCGACTATCTTCATTAAGTCTTCTTTTTCAAGGGCATTGAAGATAACGATATCGTCTACACGATTTAAAAATTCTGGCGCAAAGGTTTTCTTTAATGCGCTTTCAATCACGCCTTTTTCTATCTCATCAACTTGGCTTTTTTGGGCCGCAGTGCTGAATCCTACACCTGTGCCAAAATCCTTCAATTGTCGAGCACCGATGTTGGAAGTCATGATTATGATGGTGTTTTGAAAGTCAATTTTTCGTCCGAGGCTATCGGTTAAGAAGCCATCATCGAGTACTTGAAGTAGCATATTGAATACATCTGGATGTGCTTTTTCTACTTCATCTAGAAGGATTACAGAGTAGGGTTTGCGTCTTACTTTTTCGCTCAACTGCCCGCCTTCTTCATAACCAACATATCCTGGAGGTGCACCTATCAAACGTGAGATCGCAAATTTTTCCATGTATTCGCTCATGTCAATTCGGATTAGGTTTTCTTCTGAATCGAACATCTCGCGGGCGAGGATTTTAGCTAGTTGGGTTTTCCCAACACCAGTTTGACCAAGGAAAATAAAGGATCCAATGGGTTTGTCTGGGGCTTTTAGTCCTGCGCGATTACGTTGAATAGATTTAACTACTTTTTCAACTGCATCTTGTTGTCCAATGATACTTTTTCCAATGATGGAGGTGAGGTTGGCCAGTTTGTCTTTTTCTGTGTTGACAATTTTCTGAACGGGTACACCTGTCATCATAGAAACTACATCTGCAATATGTGTTTCATTCACTTCAACGCGGTTGAGTTTAGACTCTTCTTCCCATTTTTCTTGGGCAGCAATGAGGTTGCGTTCTACGCGTTTTTCATCATCGCGTAGTCTGGCTGCTTCCTCATATTTTTGTTTTTTAACCACGGTATTTTTGTGTTCTCTAACACGTTCTAGTTCTTCTTCAAGGTCTATTACTTCTTGCGGAACATCCATGTTTTTAATGTGAACACGTGATCCGGCCTCATCAAGCGCATCAATGGCTTTATCTGGCAAGAAGCGATCAGAGATGTAGCGACTGGTTAGTTCTACACAAGCTACCAAGGCGTCTTGCGAATAGGTAACGTTGTGGTGGTTTTCGTATTTTTCTTTGATGTTTTGAAGAATCTCTAGGGTTTCTTCTTCGGTTGTTTGGTCGATGGTTACTTTTTGGAAACGACGTTCTAAAGCACCGTCTTTTTCAATGTTCTGGCGGTACTCATCAAGTGTAGTTGCACCAATGCATTGAATTTCGCCACGGGCAAGGGCTGGCTTAAACATGTTTGAAGCATCAAGACTCCCAGTGGCACCTCCTGCACCCACAATGGTGTGGATTTCATCTATAAAGAGAATGATATCGTCGTTTTTCTCAAGCTCGTTCATCACGGCTTTCATGCGTTCTTCGAACTGTCCACGGTATTTTGTACCGGCCACTAGGCTTGCTAAGTCAAGGCTAATCACACGTTTTCCGTAGAGCACACGCGAAACTTTTTTCTGAACTATGCGTAAAGCTAATCCTTCTGCTATTGCAGATTTACCAACCCCAGGCTCTCCAATTAAAAGCGGATTGTTCTTTTTTCTACGACTTAAAATTTGCGAGACACGCTCAATTTCTTTTTCTCTTCCTACTACAGGGTCTAATTTATCTTGTGCAGCAAGTGCAGTTATGTCTTTCCCGAAGTTGTCTAAAACAGGGGTTTTTGATTTTTTAGATTTTGCAGGTTCTGCTGATGGAACAAAAGGGTTTTGTTTTTCTTGGCCATCATCATCGTCTTTCTCTTCTGGGAAAGATGATCCAGATACGTCGAGATAGTCGGA
>WTJU01000067.1 GCA_011526285.1 Candidatus Arcticimaribacter sp. | reverse complement strand
GTGGATAAATTAATAACCACTCCATTGGAAGGATTTGACTTTTCAATCCTTCTAAGGCAAAAAAAATATAAACCATAAATCAATTAAAATGAAAAAATCACTATTGGCTCTTCTTATGTTGCCTTTAATCCTTTGGGGACAAAAAAATAATAATGGTAAAGTATTTGACAAACACCCTGCTATTGATATTGTTGATCAATTTACAGCTGCCTGGATAAGCGGAGATACCGAAGCCCTTAAAACCCTTACAGGAGAAGGGTTTAAGATGGGTAGCTCAATGAATAATAATCCCAACTATAAGGGGGGTGATATTAATAATCTACTCGGACAATCAACTTGGATGAGTAATAATTTTGTAAATATTTCATTAAAAGATAGAGGACAAGCATACTCTGATGCAATTGAATATAAGCGATCAGGGCTTTTTGTTCAAACCTTTCAAGAATTTATTGCATGGGATAAAAACAATGGGTTCAAAATTAGAACGCCATTTAACGCAACCTTTGTTTTTGACAAAAAAGGAGAAAAAATTGTTCGCTTTTGGTGGTCAGATAATCAAGCTGCGTGGCAGAAATGGAACTTATCAAGACAAACCATTAAGAATGGAACCATTTATAAAGACCACCCATATATTGGGAAAGTACGTCAAATTTGGTACAACCTAGCCCAAGGGAATCTTGATAAAGTATGGAAAGATTTTACACCAAATGCACGAATAAATGACGCCAATTCAATCGACCAAGAGGCTAAGAGTCTTAAGGAACATCAAGCATATGTAGGAGAAGTATTTAGCCAATTTGAGTTTGTGTCAATCGATGAAGTTGGGTATCCAGACTATATTGACTACGAAGGCAACGGAGGCGTAGTATTAGCGTGGTATAATATGACTCTAAAAAGTAAAAAAACAAATAAGAATATTGTATTAAAATTTCATTCGCAACATGACTTTAACGAGGAAGGAATGATTGTATTAGAAACGCTGTATTACAATGACCGTTTATTAAATTAAGCGATAAACACAACCCTCCCAAGCGGAGGGTTTTTTTTAGACTACAAGCAACTAATTATACTAAAAAAGGCACCATCTGAGCACAAAACATTTTCGCAAGGTTGCCTACAATTGAAATCCGCTAGAAACCTTTGATATGATTGGGATAAGGCATAATTCACGATGGAGTACAAAGGAGTGATTCGTATGAGTTGAGGAGGGAGATAGAGGGGTATAGATTTGATATTTTATTCGTTATCCATATCTTAGATATACATAACCATAAACTAATTTAAAATGAAACATTTATTCTTTTTGTTTGCAGTGATGTTTGTTTCTTGTTCACATCAAAGTAAAACTAGTACTAAAAATGATTGTGATGGAAGTCCAGAATACTTTTTATTGAGACCAGAAATTGAAAAAGCTTTTGGATATTCTCATGCAGTTAAAATATGCAATGATATTAAAATATCTGGAGCAGTAAGCATGGATGAAAATGCAACTCCAACGGCAGTTGGTGATATGGAACAACAAATGAAAAACTGTTATGCTGACTTAAAAAAAATCTTAGATCATTATGACGCATCTTTTGATGATGTTGTAGTTGAAAACATATTTACTACAGATATGACAAAGTTTCTTGAAGTAGCGGGTTATAGAAATGAAATCTATAAAAATAATTTTCCAGCAGGTTCATGGCTAGGGGTAAACGAACTGGCTTTCCCTGAGTTTTTAATAGAAATTGAACTAGAAGTGCATATTGACTAAAACAATAAGTCTCCTTCATATAAGCATATAATAGACCTAGGACTACACCTTTTTATTAAGATACATTTTCGTAAGGTTGCCCACAATTAAAATCAACCGTAAACCCATACTATCATTAGCCTAAGTCACAATTCACGATGGAGTAAAATGGGGTGTTTTGTAGGGTTATTATGAGGGATAGAGGGGTGCTGCCTTTAACCTTTGTATGTGTAATATGCGACTTTTCCTTGCCACCAATCACGGGGCATTGGCTCAGGACCATTCCAGTTCATTGACCGCCAACAAATTAAGGCGTTGACAGCTAAATGCTGTTGGCGCCTTATTTTTTTAGGTAAACAAACTGTTATTTATTGACTATATTTAGGGCTTTAAACTAAAGCTTGTCTTGAAGCAACAATTTTTGTTAGGGTTATTTAGCTGTATGGCTGTTACAGCCTTGGCTCAGACATCCATCTTTGGGGGGATTAGCCTTCACCAAGACGCTCAACTGGCTTTTTTCGATGCTCCGGTACATTTTGTTGAAGGGAACATTGCAGCAGCAGAAGCAAATGACGCTTTTGTTGTTTTTTCGGCAGCGCAACCACTTTCAGCCAACGACAATAGCCATGTTGAAACCCCCATCTTAAGCAGAGACCACACAGACTTTGTTTTTCCAACGGGAGACAACGGAGTGTACCAACCCTTGACCATTAAAAATGGCGATGATAACGACTTAATGGTCCTTTTTCAAGGCGTCGCTTATGAAGATCTTTCCTTGCCCGAGGGGGTAGATTTCATCAGCGGTCAATTTCACTGGTTGGTTTCGGGGGAGAAGACAGCCCAACTGGGTTTAAGTTGGAACACAAATAGCCTTTTAAGTCAAGTTGCTGATGAGGTAGAAGAACTCGTTATACTAGGACATACTGATGCTGGCTGGGAAGTTATTCCTGCTCAACTCGCTCCTTTTGCTGCCGATGGTATTACCCCAACGAGCCTAGATGAGGGAGCGATTTTTTCGGAAGGGAACATTCCTTTTAGCCGTTATGACGCATTGACCATTGGGGGAGTAAAAAGCGTTACTACGGTATTGGTTT
>WTJU01000013.1 GCA_011526285.1 Candidatus Arcticimaribacter sp. | reverse complement strand
TTTCTATACGATCAACTTGATTAAGTGCAAATAAAAATTCGGAGAGTAACATAAGTTTGTTTTTCGCTAAGATAGACAAAAGAACCCTTTTTAAAATGCCAATTTGACGTTAAAAAAAGAACGTTTACTGACGAAAAGTCAGTTTTAACTCTTTGGAATACAATTTGTTGTCTCATCAATTAAAAAATAAATGCAGCAACAACAATTCACAAGCAAGGGGCAAGAAGCAGTGCAAGAGGCGCAAGTACACGCACAGCAAATGCAACATGCAGAGGTAGGTGAAGATCACTTATTGTTCGCCCTTCTTGAACGAGATACACAGCTACTCCCCTATTTGTTTTCACAGTTAAGAATCGACCAGCAGCGTGTACAACAAGTTATCGTGCAACAACTTAACAGTCGGGCACGTGTTGAAGGTACAGCACCACAATTTTCACCCTCAGTCCTTCGTTGCCTACAAACTGCATACAATTATGCACAAAAACGCGGAGACCAATACATTACCACCTTTCACCTTTTTTGGGCTTTGGTAAATAATAACAGTAGCACAAGTCAATTGTTAAAAGATGCTGGTATTGAAATTAAAGCCTTAGAAAAAACCATAGACGACATGCAAAACGGAGAAAAAATTAACAGTAGCAGTGCTGAACAGCAATTTCGCGCCTTAGAACAATACGCCAAAAACCTAAATCAACTCGCATTAGCAAACAAATTAGATCCTGTAATTGGTCGAAACGATGAGATTCGTAGAGTGTTACAAATCTTAAGTCGTCGCACAAAAAACAACCCAATTTTGGTTGGAGCGCCCGGAACAGGGAAAACAGCTATAGCAGAGGGTTTAGCGCACCGTATAGTAGAAGGCGATGTACCCGAAAACTTAAAAAACAAACAATTATTTGCTTTAGATATGGGGGCATTAATCGCTGGGGCAAAATTTAAGGGCGAATTTGAAGAGCGGCTAAAAGCTGTCATTAAAGAAGTAACCGCTGCCAACGGAGAGATTTTGTTATTCATCGATGAAATTCACACCTTAGTTGGTGCTGGCGGGGGCCAAGGGGCAATGGATGCCGCCAATATACTTAAACCTGCGCTTGCGCGGGGTGAACTCCGTGCGATTGGTGCTACCACCCTCGATGAATACCAGAAGTTTTTTGAAGAAGATAAAGCCCTAGAACGCCGTTTCCAAAAGGTCTTGGTTGATGAACCTGACGTGGAAAGCGCAATCTCCATTCTTAGAGGGCTAAAAGAACGCTATGAAAACCACCATAAAGTCCAAATTCAAGATGAAGCCATTGTTGGTGCAGTAAACTTGTCCAATCGTTACATCACCAACCGCTTCTTGCCCGACAAAGCCATTGATTTAATTGATGAAGCTGCGGCTAAACTGCGAATGGAAATCAATTCAAAACCAGAAGAATTGGATGTGTTGGAACGAAAAATAAGACAAATTGAAATTGAGTTGGTGGCTCTAAAAAAGGAAAAAGCCAAGGAAAAAATCAGTCTGCTTCAAAAAGAATTGGCCAACCTTAAAGAAGAACGCGACACGCTATTTAGCCAATGGAAACACGAAAAAGAACAGGTAGAGCAAGTACAGGTTCACAAGGAGAATTTAGAACGTTTAAAACAGGAAGCCGAGCGTGCAGAACGTGAGGGTGATTTTGCAAAAGCAGCTGAAATTCGTTACGGAAAAATTGGGCGAGAAGAAGATGCTTTGACCACCCTACAACAGCAATTGGAAAGCAGTAAATCTGATGACGCACTAATAAAAGAAGAAGTGGGCTATGAAGACATTGCAGAAGTAATTGAAAAGTGGACAGGCATTCCCGCCAGTAAACTGATGACTTCTGACAAAGAGAAACTTTTAGCCCTAGAGACTTCACTGCACCAAAGATTGGTAGGGCAAGAAAAAGCAGTGAATGCTGTGGCAGATGCCATTCGCAGAAGCCGAGCAGGTTTACACGACCCCAAAAAACCCCTCGGCACCTTTCTCTTTTTAGGGATGACAGGCGTCGGAAAAACAGAATTGGCGAAAGCACTTGCCGCAGAATTATTTAATGATGATAGCGCACTAACCCGCATCGATATGAGCGAATACCAAGAAGCTCATGCGGTAAGTCGTCTAGTGGGAGCACCTCCCGGCTATGTAGGTTATGAAGAAGGTGGGCAATTGACAGAAGCGGTAAGGAGAAAACCCTATTCTGTTATCCTCTTAGATGAAATTGAAAAAGCCCATCCTACCGTGTTTAACACCCTCCTCCAAGTACTTGACGAAGGGCGTTTAACCGATAACAAAGGGCGATTGGCCGATTTTAAAAACAGTATTCTTATTATGACCAGCAATTTAGGCAGCGAGGCCATTCAACAAGCCTTTGAAGAAAATATAAGCTTTTCTACTGCCGAAGCTGTGGCCAAAGAAAAGGTCATGCAACGGTTAAAACATAGTGTGCGCCCTGAATTCTTGAACCGTATTGACGATATACTGCTCTTCTCTCCCCTCACCCAACAAGAAATTGAAGCCATTGTTAAGCTACAGATTCATCAACTGTCTCAACGTTTTGCCGCACAAGGCCTGTCCCTCTCTGCCCGTCCAGAAGCAGTAGCGCTCTTAGCAGAATGGGGCTTTGACCCGCTCTATGGTGGCCGACCGGTGAAACGGGTGATTACAGAAAAGGTATTGAATCCACTGAGCAAGAAAATATTGGAAAGTGATCTTGCCAAAAACACCCATATTGAGGTTAATGTAGATGCGGAACAACGATTGCGTTTTGATTTTCAATCCACAACAGAAGAAGGATAAAAACCCCTACCTTTGTGCGCTGTGCAAAAAAAGATCAACAT
>WTJU01000103.1:37725-40710 GCA_011526285.1 Candidatus Arcticimaribacter sp. | reverse complement strand
GGTGCCAAGATTCCGATACCTCCCAACTGTATTCCAATTGAAGAAAAATTGGCAAATCCACACAATATAAACGTAGACATAACGACAGATTTTTCATAGAGCAAATGCATACCATTTCCTATATTCTTCAAATCAGCCAGCTGCACATAAGCCACGAATTCACTTGCTGCCAATTTGATTCCAAGTAATTGTCCAACCAGCGTAATATCCTCCTTGGCAACTCCAATTAACCACATGAGCGGTGCAAAGATATATCCGAGAATAAACTCAATAGTTAATGAACTATAGGGTGTATTATTTTCTATTAGTGTGTTGATCCCTGACCAAGCCCCTAGCCCACTCAATAAATCGTTAATTAATGCCAATAAGGCTACAAAAACCAATAGCATTGCTCCAACATTCACGGCCAATTTTAAGCCTTGGGTTGTTCCATCGGTGATAGCCGACAAAATATTTGCTCCAAATTGTTGTGTTTCAATTTTTGCTTTGTCTTCTACAATCACTTTTTCAGTGGGAGGAACCAAAATACGTGAAATAGCAACAGCTCCCGGTGCAGCCATTACTGATGCTGCAATGAGATGCTTTGTAATGGTGATTCGAGCAACAGGATCATCGCCACCCAAAAAACCAACGTAGGCAGCAAGAACACTACCAGCTACTGTAGCCATCCCGCCTACCATCACTAAGTAAATTTCTGCGCGTTGCATATCTTTTAAGTAAGCTTTGATAAGAAGCGGAGCCTCGGTTTGACCTAAAAAAATATTCCCTGTTAAGGACAAGCTTTCCGCACCACTAATCGCAACTACTTTACGGAGTGCCCAAGCAAGAAAACCCACTACTTTTTGAATAACCCCTAAGTAATAAAGAACAGAGGTAAGAGCAGAGAAAAACAATATTACTGGGAGTACTTGAAAAGCAAAAATATAAGCGGTCTTAGTAAGATCAACAATATCACCAAATAAAAAAGTACTTCCCGCTAGGGTGTATTCTATAACTTTAATGAATACAGTACCTATTTGCTCAAACAACGCTTGTATAAAAGGTACTTTTAAGATACATATACCAATGACCAATTGAGTTAAAAGTCCAAATACTACTGTTTTCCAAGGAATGGCTTTACGGTTACTGCTGGCGCTGATGGCTATAACCATCAAAATAAAAAGTCCTAAAGTGCCTTTCAAAACAGAAGTAAGGCTAGCTCCACTAGAGGGGATTAATTCCATATATACGTTTTATGGGTGTACATTATGCAATTCAAATAAGGCAGTACAAATGTGATTATACCCCAGCAAAATTGCGACCCGACAAGATAATTTTTTCTGAAATATAAATAGCGATTAATGGACAAAAAAAATATAATTTATAGTAGGCTACGAATACAATTATGGTGAAATTGTACTAGAAAAAACGTTCCTTTGTTATTAGAAGTAAAATCGCAGACATGAAAAAAATTAACTTAATACTAGGAACAATTTTAGTTTATTTTTCATGTAGTTCTCCTACAGATTGTTGTCTGCCAAACCCTGTTGAAACACCAATAACAGTGGTAAAAGATTGGGAACCTCGGGATGCAGTCTTGATTGAAGGAAGCATCTTTACAGTTTCCTACAATGAGCAGTTACAACAACCCAATTGGATTCGGTATAACGTTAGACCCATCGAAAAGGTTGCCGATAGAGATGGAATGCGGTTCTATGAAGTTGACACAATCATCACTTCTGATGATTACGACTATTATGACAATGTATGGGACAGAGGTCATTTAGCACCTGCAGGTTCATTTACAGATAGTTACGAAAATCTATACGCCACTTTTTCTTTTTTAAACTGTACCCTACAAAAAGACCAGCTTAATCGTGGTGAATGGGCAGATTTAGAAAGTGAAATTAGAGCATGGGCACACGAACACGGTACCTTAAACGTAGAAATTCAGCTGCATTTTAATGAAGATGCTACTGTACTAGAAACTGGAGCAACCATACCGAGTGGCTATACCAAAAGCATAACTTTTCCAGACGAGTCTAAACGATGTTTTTATTTTCCAAACCAAGATACAACTGAACCTTGGTCGGAATATGAAATAGACTGTCCAAATTAAACATCACCCAGCATCTAGATTACCGCTTTAAACCGTTTAGTGGTAAAACCACCTGTACCTTTTTTGTTTAAGCCTAAAGACTTTTTTATTGACTTCTTAGTGATCAAAAATCAATAAAAATTAAACAAAACTCCTATTTATTTCTCGAGTAATATCAGACCTAAAGTGAAAATGTGAATTTTATAAATTTATTGAGCTCCTTCCTCTGTTTTTGCCTATTTTGCCATGCAATGAAACCAAAAAAACGAATCGCTCAAGGGCATATCCTTATTTTATGCCTTTGTTTAATATCTAGTAGCCTATTGGCGCAAACACAAGTAGGCAATGGTAGCTATACCACCACGCACCCCGGAACCGATGCTGCAGGAAGAAACGCCTACCCTTCTGGAACACCCTTTGTTAATGGGAGTGCTCAAAATAGACCCATACCTACCAATGATTGGTGGTCTAAATTAGTTAAAGAAGGACAAGCAGACAATCTATTCAATTACCCGCTCACCCTAAAGACAACCACAGAAGGACTAATACTTACCTATATTCCTTGGGGTGTAATTGGCGATTCGCAACCAATAAAAGTTGGTTTGAGCGGCTTAAACACCAACAATACTTTTGTTTCTGATTATTCTGACTGGACTGTGAGCATGCACTGGGAAAATGCAGGGAAGCAAATGAAAGCTACTGCTGGAATAGGAATGCCCTTTGTTTATTTTGAAAAAGGGGAATCAGACGAAGTCGAGATAACCATCCAGAATGGAGAGGTAACTATGCGCAATGAACAACTCATCATTGAAAATGCAGCTAACGGAGCAGATTTTGTTGTCTATGCCCCACAAGGTAGTACTTGGACTGCGAATGGATCAAGTTACCGTTCAGATTTTAATGGAAAA
>WTJU01000103.1:8568-37625 GCA_011526285.1 Candidatus Arcticimaribacter sp. | reverse complement strand
AGGTAGTACTTGGACTGCGAATGGATCAAGTTACCGTTCAGATTTTAATGGAAAAACCTATTGGTCTGTTGTAATGCTTCCTCAGGGAAGTCAAAACCTAGAACAGCTGGCAACACAATTTAGTGAATATGCCTATGTGTTTCCTACCAATACCCAAGTAGCATGGGATTACAACGCTAACCAAGGGAAGGTAAGGAGTACATTTACTGTTGATACCGAGGTGAAAGAAGGAACTAATACTACATTCTTACAGGGGTTACTTCCACATCAGTGGAGCCACCTTAGCATAGATAGTGCTCAACCCGCTTCTTTGTCTTACTCTACAGTGCGTGGAGAAATGAAAATCCTTGAGGGAAACACATTTACAGTTGAAAACTATTTTTCTGGGATTTTACCCACACTTCCTAACTTATCACAGTACAGCGAAACCTATGACCCTGCTGCATTAATTGAAAAAATAAAAATCTTAGAAAACAGTCAGTTAGACACTTGGACAGATTCCTATAATGAAGGACAATTAATGAATCGCTTAATACAAACAGCCAGAGCGGCCAATGAAATTGGATTAACAAGTGCTAGAGACAACATTATTGCAACCATAAAAGAACGTTTAGAAAACTGGTTAACCTATACTGCAGGAGAAAGAGCATTTTTGTTTTACTATAATGAAACATGGACCACACTCATTGGGTACCCCGCTGGTCATGGACAAGACAGTAACATTAATGACCATCATTTTCATTGGGGATATTTTATTCACGCTGCAGCATTTTTAGAACAATTTCAACCGGGCTGGGTTGACCAATGGGGACCAATGATTAATTTGTTGATTAGAGATGCTGCTTCACAGAACAGAGCAGACAATCAGTTTCCATTTCTTCGGAATTTTAGCCCATTTGCAGGACACTCTTGGGCAAATGGTTTTGCTTCTTTCCCGCAAGGTAATGATCAAGAGTCAACCTCTGAGAGTATGCAATTCAATAGTTCGTTGATTCATTATGGAACGCTTACTGGTCAAGACGACATAAGAGACCTAGGAATTTATTTATATACTACTGAGCAATCAGCTATAGAAGAATATTGGTTCGACACCGAAGAACGAAATTTCCAGTCCAATCAAAACTACGGGCTTGTCTCAAGAGTATGGGGAAATTCTTATGACAATGGAACATTTTGGACCGCTGATATCACTGCTTCTTATGGTATTGAATTTTATCCTATTCATGGTGGTTCATTCTATTTAGCCAATGATCAAGATTATGCTACCAGCCTTTGGAATGAAATTGAACAAAACACCGAAATACTAAATCCAAATTCTCAAAATCCAAACCTTTGGTATGACACTTTTTGGAAATATCTTGCCTTTACCAACCCTACAAAGGCGTTAGAACTGTATGGAAATTCGCCAAATCGAACCTTGAAGTTTGGGGTTTCAGATGCACAAACGTATTATTGGCTGCACAATCTGGAAAGCTTGGGAGTGTTTCAACCACAAATTACCGCCAACTACCCAATAGCATCAGTATTTGAAAAAGAAGGGCTCAAAACATACGTAGCACACAATTACAGTGCGACTACTAAAACCATCACTTTTTCAGACGGATTCAGTCTCACCGCCCTACCAAACCAAATGACAACAAGTCGAGATTTGAATGTTAGTGGTGTTTTAGAAACAGACTTTTTACAGGCCTACCCCAATAGCACCATCTCACTTCAATTGAATGATACCGAAGGAGAAATAACAAAAGTTGTTTTTTATCGAAGCGGAACCGCTATCGCCACAACTACAGCTACTCCATATACTACCGTTTCTGATGAACTTCCTATTGGGAATCAACGATTTTGGGCAAGAATATACTCCAATGAAAACGACTATAAACTATCGAACATTCTTACGGTGCAAGTTGGAGAGCAAGAAGCATATGGAGGAAGCAGACACAGTATTCCTGGCGTTATTGAAGCCGGACACTACGATATTTTTCAAGGGGGTAAAGGCCAAAACATAAGTTATCTAGATTTATCAACCGGAAACAATGCCGATTTCAGAACAAATGAAGATGTAGATGCTGGAACAGTTCCCAATGAGGGAGAAACTGTTGGTTGGATTGATGCTGGGGAATGGTTGGAATATAGCATTGCAGTAGAACAAAGCGGGATCTACTCATTATCATTCCGTTATGCCTCTGGAAACAACGCTGGTGGAGGGCCATTTTACCTCCAAATTGATGGAGAAAATGTAAGCCCCAACATAAATGTAAACAGTACCAGCAGCGAAAACTGGGATACTTGGCAATCAAAAACCGTACAACCCATAGAACTAACCGCTGGGGAACATGTTTTGAGGGTTTATTTTGAAAACGGTGGTTTCAACCTCGGTCGGATGACATTCACCCGTACAGGTGACCTACCCTACAGTGTTCCAACCGCCAATGCGGGTGATAATATCACAGTGATTTTACCCAATTCAAGCACAAACCTTGATGGAAGTGCATCTACCAGCAATGGTGCAGGACAGTTGTCTTATGAATGGGAGCAATTGTATGGTCCAAGCAATGTGACATTTAGCAATACAACAAGTGCTAACCCGCAAATAGCTAACCTTGTTAGAGGGGTTTATAGCTTTCAACTTAGCGTTCAAACTGGCAGTAGAACTGCCAAAGATCAGGTGTATGTGATCGTCAATGAGACGGGCAATTATCCGCCTTCAATTCGATTAGAACAACCTTTAAACAACAGTACATACCGAGAAAATGAAACCATTGTCATTGAAGCAACAGTAGGTGATCTAGACGGAAGTGTTTCCAATGTCATTTTCTATCAAAACGACGAAGTTATCGCTGAACAAAATCAGCCTCCTTATCGCTATTTGTGGCAAAATGTACCCAGCGGCAACTACACACTCACAGCAAAAGCAATTGATAATCAAGGAGGGGCGACCATTTCTAGTCCAATAAATGTTAATGTGGAAGAAGTTATTTCCTGCACACAAACTTTCACACAAGCCCAACAAGGACAATTCAGCACAGGCTATACTGCAACCTTTGAAACAGTGGGCAATACAGTTAACATAACATTTGAACTCTTAGATACTGATAAGTCTGGAGTAGTTGCTTGGTTATGGCAAGAAAGTCCATTCCAAGAATTTGATTTAACACAAGATGGAGCGCGAACGTTTAGACGTTCAATCTCGGGTGTTGAAACAGGACAAACCTTAAGCTTTGCCTGCAAGTTTGCTTATGCAGGAGGTTTATCTGTCACAAACTACATTCAATATGTTGTAGGTTCAAACTGTTCTGGAACAGTTCCTGAGGAAAACAACAATCAAGAAGAGGAGGAAGAAGAAGAAGAAAACGAACATGAAACACCTCCGGTTGAAAACACCCTTTGCTCTGGACAGTCTACAGAGGCCACGCAAGGGAGTTTTTCATCAGGATTCACCTATGAGTTTATTCCTTCATCAAGCCAACTTACCGTCCGCTTTGGGTTATTGGATAATCAGAACGATGTAATTGCCTATCTATGGCAAGAAAACCCGTTCCGAGAAAGTGGCATGAATTCTATTGGAAATAATCGTTTTGAAGCAACTATAGATTTAGCACAAGGAGAGTCTACCCAGTTTGCCTGTAAATTTGCATTTGCTGGTGGACTGGCAGTAACAAAATATTTCACTTACACCATGGGGCAAAGCTGTGGACAAAGTTCTACTGAAAATGATGCCGACCAAGATGGAGTTTGGGATGATTTTGACCAATGTCCTAATACAGCTGCTGGAGTAACCGTTAATCAAAATGGCTGTGCACTTTTCTATTTACCACCTGCTAATTTTAGCATTTCTAAAATTGAAAAATGCGAGGATAACAATAGTTTGGTTATCGCTGTCAATGAAACCGATTACACGTACAACGTAGCTGTTCGTGGAGCAACGACTATAAACGAAAGTTTTACGGGAGAGCGTATAAGATTTGATGACCTTTCCAGTGGGATGTATTCAATTTGCATTACAGTAGAAGGTGTTCCACAAAGTGAATTTGAGCGTTGTTATAATGTAGAAATTGAAGCCATACAACCCTTAAGCATAAGTGCTTTTAAAGACATAAAAAATGAAGTAATCAATTTTGACCTAAAGGGGAGTGACACCTATTATATCACACACAATCAAACCAGTACACAGACCACTAAAGACAGGTTTAGTTTAAAATTAACAAAGGGGAATAATAATTTCACCATTCAAACAGCCAATAGCTGTCAAGGAATTTTCGAAACCTCCTTTTTTAATTCAGAGCGTATTGTGTTAGCCCCTAACCCAATAAAAAACAACTTGTTTGTAGGAGTTGGTGGGGAAGACCGTGAGATTGAAATTTCTATTTTTTCAAGTGATGGAAAAGAAATTTTCAATAAACAATACACCCTCGAGACTAGTCGAACGGTGCAACTAGACGTTAGTGATTTACCCAAAGGGAGTTTTATCGTGAAAGCAAAAGGCAATACAATTCACACCTCAGAACTTTTAATTAAGGAGTAAGAAGTATTCTAACAGAAAAAAGATTAGAGCAACCCTTCAACTAATTGTCCAATTTTATCCGTGCCATAACGGATAACGTCTGTTGCAGGTACACCTGTTTCTTGTTCAGTTTTCTTAATAAATTCAATAGCTTCTTCTTCTGTAAGTGCACTCGTGTTTAATGCAATGGCCACAACTTTTGCCGCTGGATACGTACCACATACAGTAACCAATTGCTCATTCAAATCAATGAATGATTTCAAATTTGGGATTTTTATGTACTCAGGAAATTTCAAATGTGTTTTTTCTGCACGATGACACAAAATCAAATGGGTGGGACAACTCCCGCGCATTAAGGGTAAGGTAGCAGTACTTCCCGGGTGCAGCAGAGACCCCTGTCCTTCTACCAAAACCAATTCTTTATCCTTGTGTTTAAGTACAGCTTCTTCAACAGCACCGCAAGCCAAGTCGACTTTAAAGGCATCTAAAGGAATTCCACTTCCTGTAACAGTAATCCCAATTTGCCCTGTAGCAACAAAACCTACACTTTTACCCTGTTCTCTCATCCATTGATATAATTCAAGTCCTGCTGTCATTTTACCAGCCGCCATGTCTGTACCAATAAACAGGAGTCGTTTGTTGGATTGTTTCATGGCCTGTGCAGTAGCAACTGCTGGGGTGGTTTGTGGTACGCGCACATCCCATATCCATTGATTTTCATTCAGCCTCTCATTGTATCTGGGATAAAGAAGATCATGTAGTCCGTTTACTATAGACATCCCTTTGCTAATCGCATATTCAATGGTCTGTAACCATTCTGTTGGGATTCTCCCCCCCGAAGGAGAAATACCTATAACCAAGACATTTGCTCCTTTATCTAAACTGTCATCGATGGAAGAAACGATAGGTGCATCGTGAGGTATTCCTGTAATTTCTTTGAGTGACTTTCCGTGATGTTCTTCATCTATAACTGCCACTATTTTGTTTTTGGCATAGCGCAACACACCGAAGCCCATTTTACCGTAGTCGCTTTGCAAATGCCCGGGCATAAAGAGGGCTATTTTATCTGATTTCTGTAACATTTGTTTCTTTATTTAATGCTGCCCCATGGCCATAATTTTCTGTTGGTTGGGTTACCCCTTCTACGAGTGGTGCTCCTGACGATGGGTCTGGTTTTAAATTATAATGCGAATCAAGATCTATATGATCAAGTACTCCTGATAATGCTGCTCCTGCTGCAATGGCGATAGACGACTCACTCATGCACCCAATCATTGTTTTTAAACCAAATGATTTAGCGGTAGAAATAATGCGTAAACCTTCGGTTATCCCACCACATTTCATCAATTTAAAATTTACGCCGTGTACGGCATTTGCCCAGTTTGGAATTTGGTGTGCAAAACGACACGACTCATCTACATAAATCGGAAGTACAGATTGTTTGTAGAGTGCTGGAAGATTTGATTCATCTCCCTCTTTAAGTGGTTGTTCAATGTAGGTCACTCCCCTATCTGCTAACCATTTGCTCATGTGTATAGCTGCGTTTAAATCCCATCCTCCATTCGCATCTACTCTAATCTTTACATCATAGTTGCGGCTACTTTCCACCACTTGTTCAAACATTGCTTTGTCGGCTTCGATCCCTTCTGGGGAACCCAGTTTTATTTTGAGCGACTTAAAGCGAGAACCGTCGAGCAATAAAGGAATACGCTCTTTTACCACTTCTGGTGGATTAATGCCAATGGTCATTGAAGTAGGTTGTAACGGTAAGGGAAAACCCAAGAGTTGGTATAGGGGTAGTTTTGCTTTTTTGGCTGTCCAATCCCAAAGGGCAATATCTAGGCCAGCATAGGCACAGGGGGCTATTTTTAATGCACGGGCACGGGCTTCAATTTCATAAATGCTAAGATCATCAATTCCTGAGGCAACCAGTCGCTTCAATTCGTCAACAACCTTTTCTGGACTATCTGCATTTTCATTTTTACCCGGTGCAGCTTCACCCCAACCCACTATTCCATCTTTTTCAACCGACACGAAGATATTATAGCTATCTCCTTTAACGCCACGACTTATTTTTAATGGAAAACGTTTTTTTAATAAAACTTTAAAATAGTTGATTTTCATTATCTTAAGTTTCTAAACAAATTAACAAAAACTATTAGAGAATTATCCACTCGGTTCAACATAAATAGCATAAAAAATGATGAACGCATTTAGCCAATATTTTGGGAGGGTTTTACTAGTTGGTATAGCGCTAATTTTTTGTAGTTGTAACCTAAATCAAGACACCCCAATTAATCAATGGAATGATTTTATAGAAGTTAGAAAAGGTACTATCCCCCTACTCTTAGTTGCTGCCCATGGGGGCGATTTAAAACCACAATGGATAGCGGATAGAGCATGCAGTGGTGCTGTAGTTACGCAAGATCAATATACCTTAGGAATCGCACTTCAAATTGAACAAGAATTGAATCGAATGGGATTTCAGCCCTACATGATACTTGCCAAGATTCATCGGGTCAAGGTAGACCTTAATCGTTCTTTGGTAACTTCACATTGCGACGATGATACCAGCAATGAACTTTGGGAATTATTTCACAGTCAAATTGCTGCATTCAGAGAAGAAGTCATCCAAAAACATCAACACTAAATGAATAACCCATACCTAAAACTTTTTTTAGTACTCTTTGTCTTATGCCTGATTAATTGTGATAAAAGTCCTTCATATGACTTAATCATTAAAAATGGATTAGTCTATGATGGATCACAAAATCCACCTGTAATTACCGACCTTGGAATTAATGGTGAGAAAATCACTTTTGTTGGAAAAATAAATACAGAAAAAGCCGAACGAATTATTGATGCTGATGGCCTTGTGGTTTCCCCGGGTTTTATTGACACGCATGCGCATTTAGACCCGCTAGATAACTTGTTTAACCTAGCCAATGCAGAAAGTCTGATACGACAAGGAGTAACCACCAGTATTGGTGGTCCAGATGGTCGTGGAGTTCCCCTTCAATACAGTGTCGAGCAATTTCTAGACACGCTTGAAAGTGTGGGAGTTGGAATGAATATGGGCTTTATGGCAGGGCACAATAAAATTCGCAAAAAAGTTATGGGACTCAAGAATAGCTTTGCGAATGAAGAAGAACTCAACCAAATGGTAAACATGGTTGATAAAGCCATGGATCAAGGTGCTTTTGGTTTGTCTACCGGATTAAAATACCTCCCCGGAAACTTTGCAAATAGTGAAGAAGTAATTGAGCTTTCAAAGGCAGCTGCAAAAAAAGGAGGAGTATATTCTACCCATCTGCGCGACGAAGGTTTAACAATTATGGACGCCATTGAAGAAACCATTGAAATTTCTAAGAAGGCGAATATATTAGTTGTTCTCACCCATCATAAAGTGATTGGGAAACCCATGTGGGGGAAAAGCGAAATGACTCTCGCACGAGTAGATCAAGCAGTAAAAAACAATGTGAAAGTAATGCTCGATCAATACCCCTACAACGCAAGTCATACGGGGTTAAGTGTATTGATTCCTACTTGGGCAAGAGCAGGAGGCCAAGAAGCATTTATCGAGCGAACCAAAGACCCTAAAACCTACGAGAAGATTAAATCAGAAATCATTTTCAATATTCTCAACGACAGAGGAGGAAAAGATTTAAGACGAATTCAATTCTCAAAAGTGACTTGGCGTCCAGAATTAGAAGGCAAGACACTTCATGATTGGCTGGTACTTGAAGGAGTAACCCCCAGCATTGAGAATGGTGCAGATTATGTCATCAAAGGACAAGTTAACGGAGGGGCAGGATGCATTTATCATGCAATGGATGAAAAAGATGTAGAGAATATCATGCAGCACCCACTAACCATGATCGCATCAGACGGAAGGCTTTCCGCCCCGGGTATCGGCCACCCACACCCAAGAGCCTATGGAACTTTTCCTAGAGTGTTAGGGCATTATGTTAGGAACAAACAACTTCTATCACTTGAAGAAGCTATCTATAAAATGACATCACTCCCAGCAAAAACCTACGGAATCACCAACAGGGGGAAAATAGAAGAAGGCTTTATGGCAGATATTGTCATTTTTGATCCTAATACAGTCGAAGATAAAGCGACATTTGTAAAACCGCATCAGTACCCAGTTGGTATTCCCTATGTCGTTTTGAATGGACAATTGGCCGTTGATGAAGAAAAGTTCATGAATATTTTGGCGGGTAAAGTTCTTCGCAAAAATGAAATTCAATAATACTTTAATCCTCTTTTAACTTTCACCAATTTGTAGTTGCTTTGTAGGCATGGAATTACTCAATCACCTCAACTGGCGTTACGCTACAAAACGCTACAACACAACTAAAAAAATTAGTGAAGAAGCAATTGAACAGATAAAAACAGCCATTCAATTGGCGCCTAGTTCATACGGTCTTCAACTATTTGAAGTGCTTCATATCAAAGACATTGCCCTAAGAGAGCAACTTAAAGCAGTTGGGTACAATCAACCACAAATAACCGAAGCGTCAGACTTATTTGTTTTTTGTCACTATGCAGATGCACATTCTTCTAAGATTGACGATTATTTAGCACTCAAAGCAAAAATACAGGGAAGTGCAGTTGAAGACTTAGCGGAATACGGTACTATGATGAAAGGTGCTATTGATGCTTTGTCAATGGAGGAAAAACAAATTTGGATGGCGAAACAAGTCTACATCGCCCTGTCTAATGGTTTAATGGCTTGTGCGAGTTTAGGCATTGACAGTTCGCCAATGGAGGGTTTTGATAAAGCTGCTTTTGATAAATTACTTAAACTTGAGGATCAAGGATTAAAGTCAACCGTAATTTTAGCCATGGGGTACCGCAGTGCAGAAGATGACACCCAGCATCAAGCAAAAGTTAGAAAACCACTCGAAAAGCTATTTAAAACAGTTTAAACTAAACGCTATTTTCTCTAGCGCGTTAGTACTTCTTTGACCAAGTTTCTTCCTAACTGATACATGTGTACTTCGTCTGGACCATCAGCAATTCGTATGGTTCTCCCGTATATCCAAAATTCAGCTAAGGGGGTATCTTGACAAACTCCCATACCTCCATGAGCCTGAATTGCACGATCAACAACTTTCAAAGTCATGTCTGGGATACTAATCTTAATCATGGCAATTAAGTTTTTCGCCCCAGCTGCTCCAAACTTATCAATTTTATCTGCACACGCTAGAGTTAACAGTCGGGCTTGCTCAATTTCGCAGGCTGACTTGGCAATGTCTTGACGAATACTGCTAAAGTCTTTTATTTTTCGACCAAAAGCTTCACGTTGTGCTACACGTTCACACATTAATTCTAAGGCGCGTTGTGCCGCACCAATCAATCGCATACAATGGTGCACTCTCCCGGGTCCTAAACGACCTTGGGCGATTTCAAAACCTCTCCCCTCACCCAAAAGCATGTTTTCTACAGGAACACGAACATTGGTTAATTTAATCTCTGCATGCCCCTCAGGAGAATCTACCGACCCAAACACTTGTAAGGGGCGAACAATTTCAACTCCAGGGGTGTCGCGAGGAACAATAATCATACTTTGCTGGGCATGGCGTTGCGCTGTGGGGTCAGTTTTCCCCATAACAATAAACACCTTACAGCCAGGACGCATGGCACCAGAGGACCACCACTTGCGACCATTGATTACATATTCATCACCCTCTCGAACAATAGAGGTTTCTATATTGGTAGCGTCTGAAGAGGCAACTGCCGGTTCTGTCATTAAGAAAGCTGAACGAATCTCACCATTCATTAACGGTTTAAGCCATTTTTCTTGTTGGGCTGGGGTTCCGTATTTAGCAAAAACCTCCATATTACCCGTATCAGGAGCAGAGCAATTAAATACCTCTGAAGCTATTTTAGAACGCCCCATTAACTCTGCTAAAGGTGCATACTCAAGATTGGTTAAGCCAGAACTCAATGCCCCATAATCTTTTGGTAAAAATAAATTCCATAATCCTTCTGCCTTGGCAGCGGCTTTCCATTCTTCAAGTTTTGGGAAATCTTGCCATAAATTTTCTGGATTGTGATGAAAAGCTTGGATTTCTTTCTCATGGGGGTAGATGTACTCTACCATAAAATCATTTACTCGCTTTTGAAACGCTAATGATTTCTCACTGTATTCAAAGTTCATACTCATTTAATCTTTCAGCGCAAAAGATAGTAATTCGTATAAAATATTAGCGCCCAACGCACCAATAAATTAAAAGAAAATTAGAATTGATTCTTTAATAAGTGGCTACTTGTGCATCTATCCACTGTAGTCTGTTCTCTAAGTAGGTTTTAAGTTCTGATACTGCGGCTGGATAGTCAACAAAAATACCCGACCATTTCTGGTAATTTCGTTCTATGGCACCATTGTCAATTAAATAATCTGCGGTGGACTGTACCAAACCTAATACCCTATCATTTGAAAATTCGTTTTGTCGTAAACTTTGCCAACGTTGTTTTAATCTTTGCTTAAAGACAGGATCTTGCAATAAACGTGGCCACCAAAAGGGAACCATCCAAGGGTCTTGGGGTACATAGTTGTTGTAGTTCGCAATCCAATCGGTTACAGGAACTCTGTCTTGTCTGTTGTACCCAATGTTTAAATCCCAAATAGGACCCATTTTTAATTTTTCACCACGGTCTTTGTGTAAATAGGTACTTAAGCGATATCCATCTACATTTCCTGTTATTTCATTAATTATGAAAAAATCTACAAAACTATCCAGATCAATAAACTGTGTATAGGTTCGTGCGTTCGATGAGAAATCGTCTTGTAGTAGCGCTGTTTCAAAATCGTTAATATATCCCTGTATGTAGTTTTTTTGTTCATTCGTGATTTCATCACTTTTTGGGTATTCATACAAGAAATAAGTCTCTAAATATTGGTTGGCATGGTAGGGCGGATCAAAGGCATCAAAGTTTATGGGGTTACCATTGATATCGTAGTTCGATCTAAAACTTATCTCTGCTGAGTATCTCGCATCGTCTGCCCAGTTGTCGTTATAATAATCTAGGGGCTGATCTGGAGCAACATCGCCACCCGCAGTTTTGTCAATTTTTAAAATGTATCCTCCGCTTATTTCGGGGGAAGAATTTTCGTTGGGTGTCAGTTTTTCAATGGCTATGCGTTCACGGTCACGTTTTAATTTTTCCATAAACACATAAACTCCTTGATAAACTTCATTCACCTCTAGTTCAACAAATTTTGTTCGGCTAGCATAGCGCCCCATGGAAGCGTAGAGGTTATAGCCAATGTAGTGGTGCATTAAACTGGGGTCAAATAAAATATTGTTTGATGAACGAAAAACATGTCCGTTAAGAATCCAATCTTCTTCTTCAGGAAAGCCTAAAATACTTACATCAACATCATTATTCTGCTCGTCCCATGTCTCTATTCCATATGATTTTTTATCTGACAACCGGAAGGAGGTAGAACCGCGGTACTCGATGCCAATAGGGTGTGAAAAAGTCAATTCATTGTCTTCAAAAATGGTGAGTACTCCCGGAACTTTAGGCTCGTTTTCTATACGCTCGTTGGTCGTTACCCGCAAATAAGGTAAATCACTATCCCCAATAGCTGGGGGCGATGTTGAAACTTCAATTGAATTGCTGTCTTTCGAACAAGAAAAAATCACCCAGCCAACTAAAAACCACAGACGTTTGCACTTTTGCATATAAAATCCATTAAATCTTAGGCTAAATTTAAAGGAAATAAGGTTATTTTTACCATTATAGAAAACCACTTTTATTAAATGTTATCCCTTTTTCTACTGTTGGATTTTGATTGGATGAATGCCCTTGGAAGGTTTGGCATTAATATTCTTTTCATCAGTGCAATGATAGTCACTACAGCTAGGCACTTGAGTTTGCGACGCTTCTCTTTTACTTTTTTAATGATTAGCCTCATTGTGTTTTTTCTGTGTTACACACTAAAAAACTTTGATCTTAATTTAGGGATGGCACTTGGGCTTTTTGCCATTTTCGGAATCATTCGGTACCGAACTGAACCCTTGCAGACAGAAGAAATGACCTACCTTTTTGTTACCATAGGGATGGCAGTAATCAATGCCCTCTCCGATGAGTTTTTAGATATGGTCTCCCTAGGGATTATAAATATAATCGTGTTGGTATTCATCTTGTTTGGAGAATTCTATTTGATGAAGCTAGCCTATTCTAACCACACCCACCCTTTGGAAGAAGACCCCAATAGGAAGATTGTATTGCACCTCCCTTTAAAATCTAAAGACATGAAAAGTAGCATTGAAAAGGAAGTGAAAATACAAGAAGAAAACTTAAACATTCCCATCAGTTTTTACAAAGTCTCTAAAATTGACTACAATCTAAATACAGTTGTAGTTCATTTATATTATTAATAAAATGAAAAACACAGTAGTCGTTTTAATCTTTAGTTTGGGTTGGTTGACCATGAAAGCGCAGGAAAGCGAGTTTAAGTCGTGGAACGCTGTAGAGTATGGCATGGACATTAATAAAAAGTGGTCCATAGATTTTAGCCAGCACTTCCGTCTAAAAGATAATTTAGAAGAAACAGACAACATCATCACCCAAACAGAGGTGTATTACAAGCCAGCAAAACGCTGGAAAGTAGCTGCACAACTGCGGTATAATTATCGCAACGATACCAACGGTGGAATACAGGGTTTTGAAAATATGCTTCGCTACAGGGTTGGCGTAGAAAAAAAATTCAAAATTAAACCCGGGAATTTTGAATTGAGAGCCATGTATCAAGATCGCTTTTCGATAGACCGACCCAACCGATCTAAAAAAGTGGTACGTTATCGCTCGCTATTTGAATGGAAAATTAAAAACTGGTCGTATGACCCCAAATTCTATATAGAATATCTCGACGAACAAAAAGGGGATGACCAAAAGTCCTATCGCTTTGGTGTTGGAACCAAAGCAAAATTTAGCAAAACCCGCGCCCTAGCAATTCGGTACTTTTACCAACTATCATCACAGCCCTTTAGAGAAGACCGCACAGCTCATGTTTTTTCATTAAAGTATGTGTTTAGTAAAAAGAAAAAAGAAGAAAAAGAAGAAAAAACTAAATCTTAAATCAAATGGTTTATCCTTCTTTAATAAAAATTCACGCTCAGTTTTAAGACTAGTTCAACGTCCATTTTTTTTGTAGTTTTAGTTCACAACATAACTGACTATGAAAAAAATTACCCGCCTATTTATTTTTTGCTGTTTTCTTTTAACCGCTTCTTTTGCCCAAAAATCTGCCAAATCAAAAGCACTTAAGTCGTTAGATTCTTTAACCAAAGATATGGTTCAAAACAAAGGGTTGATTACAACTTACCTTAACGATGAAAACAAATTATACTTTGAATTAAATCAAGATATTCTTGAAAAAGAATTGTTAGTGGTAACGCGTTATGCGCAATTACCTGCCAACTTCTCTGCCTACCGTAACGCAGGATCAAAAACTGCAGAACAGGTGATTCGCTTTGTCAAAAAAGGAAAAAAAGTATACTTAAAACAAGTAAGCTTTAGCAACATTGCAAACGAAGAAGACCCCATAGCTCTTAGTGTAGAAGAGAATAACTTTGAACCAATTATTGCAGGTTTTGAAATAAAAAACAAAGAAACCGACCGTGTACTTATTGATGTTAGTAGTCATTTTATGGCCGACTCGCCAGGATTTAATATCATTAGAAAAAGTGAAAAAGACCAATACAAAATTGGAAGTGTAGATAAAAAAAGAAGTAGCATTGACAGTGCCAATAGCTTCCCCAACAACACCGAAATTGTGCACACCCTAACGTTTAGCGCCAACAAAGCACCAAGAGCCAATCGCGTTAAAACCTTTAGCTTTCAAATTAACCATTCCTTCATAGCACTACCAGAAAACCCGATGCCTATTCGATATGCCGATGAACGCGTGGGTTGGTTTAGCCTTCAAAAAACAAACTATAGTTCAGAAGAATTAAAATCAGACAGCTACCGCATTATCCGTCGTTGGAGACTCGAACCTAAAGACAAAGAAGCATATGCCAAAGGAGAATTAGTAGAGCCCATTAAACCCATAATATACTATCTCGACCCTGCTACCCCGCTTAAATGGAGAAAATACTTTAAAATGGGGATAGAAGATTGGAATACTGCTTTTGAAAAAGCAGGATTTAAAAATGCTATAATTGCTAAAGACCCCCCCACAAAAGAAGAGGATCCTAATTTTAGTCCTGAAGACATTCGGTATTCTACCGTACGTTATGTAGCCTCTACCACCAGAAACGCAACAGGGCCAAGTGTCTCTGACCCTAGAACTGGTGAAATTCTAGAAAGCGATATTATTTGGTACCACAACCACTTGCGCTCCTATAGAAACCGTTATCTTCTAGAAACTGCTGCTGCAAATCCAAAAGCCAGAACACTCAATACACCCGAAGAAGAAATTGGCGAAATGATGCGTAGGGTGATTTCACATGAAATTGGTCACGCCCTTGGGCTTCCACACAACATGAAAGCTAGTAGTGCCTATGCTGTAGATTCGCTACGCTCAGGTAGTTTTACCCAAAAATATGGTATCGCAACTACTATAATGGACTATGCGCGTTACAATTATATTGCACAGCCGGGAGATGAGAACATTCGCTTTATTCGGCAGCTTGGACCTTATGATGACTATGCAATTGAGTGGGGCTATCGTTATTTTGGTCACTCACCTGAAAAAGAAAAAGAAACTTTGTTGGCCATGGTCGATAAAAAGTCCCTTGACCCAATGTATATGTTTGGAGGACGTGGAAATGACCCTAACGCCCAAACCGAAAACATTGGAGACGACCCTGTAAAAGCGAGTACATACGGTCTAAACAACTTAAAAATTGTTGCTAAAAACCTAAAAAACTGGACCAGTTCGCCAAACAAAAATTACAACGATTTAGAAGAACTTTACGGAGAACTTATCAGTGTTTACAGACGCTATATATACCATGTGCACAGCATTATTGGCGGGGTGAATGAAACCCTACACACCAGTAAGCAAAGCCAAGTGAGTACCTATGTAAATGTTGCTAAAAACAAACAACTTGCAGCATTGGAATTCCTGCATCAAAACCTATGGAAAACACAAAATTGGTTGTTAGACAAAAACCTAATCTCTGAGTTTAATGGAGAGGGAGGACTAATTAAAATTCAAAATCTACAACGTTCCGCTTTAGAGCGCCTTCTTTCAACGCGCGATTTAAATCGGATGCTTTCTACCCATACTACACTAAAAGGTAACGGTTTGTCAGTTACAAGCTTGCTAGATGAACTCTACAGTGATCTTATTGATACATCAAATAATCTTGATGTATCACAGCAGAGCTTACAGCTTCACTTTGCAAATAAACTACAAGCAATGCTTAAAGACGAAAAACTACACGTGAGCATTAAAGCAAGCGTTCGGGCACAACTAAAGAAACTAAACAAAGAAGCGAAACGAAAATCGCGTGCACAAGCAAACAATAAAGCCCATTTTGAAGCACTCGCAGCAGCAGCTGCTATTGAATCAATTTAGCTTTAACACTAGCGTTTAAAAAATGTGATTGATAACGTCGAAGGCAGTTTCAGCCATTTTGTTTCCTTTTTCATCTAGCAAAGGATTTATCTCGCAAACTTCAAGACAACAAACCTTAGTTGTAGATAGTAAGCCTTCAATTATGGCAATCACCTCATCAGGATCAAATCCTTTGGAAACGGGTGTTCCTGTCCCCTTAGAAATCAAGTCACAATCTAAGCTATCTACGTCAAAAGTAATATAGATGAGATCAACCCCTGCCATTTGGTTAATTGTCTCGTCCAAACAAGTTTGAATCCCCCGATGGCGCACTTCGTGCACAGGGTAATGACGAATGTTCAACGCTTCAATTACTTTGTCCTCTGCTTCTTCCGTAGAACGTAAACCGAAATAAACCAAATGTTCAGGGAGTAATTTTGGCCCCTCCACCCCCATTTGTTTCATTTGTTCCCAAGAAGCTCTCGTGGTTTCATCAATAGCATTAACAGCATGTATCTCATTGTCTAAGCCCATAGCAGCTGCAAGTGGCATACCGTGAATATTTCCTGAGGGCGAGCTCAAGGGTGAATGTAAATCTGCGTGTGCATCTATCCAAATGGCACCTATCGTTTTATCAGGAAATGCAGACTTAATCCCTGCCAGAGAACCTAGGGCAGAAGAATGATCCCCAGATATAATAAGTGGAAAATACTTTTGGCGCAAAACCATATGGGTTACCTCTTCTACCCGCTGACATTGCTCTGCAACAAAATTTATACGTTTTGCAAAAGTATTGTTTACCTTGTCGTAGATGGTTTCATTGTGCGTAGGAACGTCTATAAAAGGGTGTCGATTGAAGAAATCATTTTCTCGATTAATCGCTGCAATTTCTAGGGCATCTATTCCTAAATCAGATCCACGTGTACCAGCACCAATATCTGAACGATTTTTGATGATTTTTAATGGAAATTTCATGATTCGTTTTGCTTTGAAAATTACATATTTTTTTTTCAAAAAAGGTCGATGTTCAGGCAGGGAATATCAACCTTGATTTTTTATCTTTGAACAAAATCTATTTTATGTCAATCTCTGACCTTTTTACATCAGGTTTCAAACAACGTAACCGAGACCACTTTGCAGCTATTGTTCGTGTAGCATTAGCAGACGGTATTATTACCGATGAAGAAAAAGCTTTCTTGAACCGAACAGCAATTAACCTTGAAATTGAAGACACCGAGGTTGAGGAGATTATGGCAAATCCAGACAATTACCCAATCAACCCTCCTGCAAACAAAAAAGGCCGCCTAGAGCGTTTATATGATTTAACGCGTATGGTTTATGCTGATAATATTGCGGATGAAGGAGAAATTGAACTACTCAATCGTTTGGTCATTGGACTAGGTTTTAGCACAGAAGACGCCCCTTCTATAGCAAAAAAAGCACTCGCTTTAGTTGCTGATGGGCTTGATGATGATGATTTTATCGCTTCTTTCTAAAGCTACATTTCTTTCACTTTTACTACTATAGCTTGCCCAAAAAGGCACAAGCCACTATTGGTCACCACCAAAGCTATAGTTCCGCCAATTACCCAATATGGAGATTGTGTGTATTTCATAATAATCGCCTCTCCCAATAAGGACAAGCCAAAACCAAAGAGTAAAAGACCCGAAACGGCATAAATAAGCCACTTAATTTTTGGATTCATTGCTTTTTTAAGGGAAAGATAACCCAAGCCAATGAAGCCTACAAATCAATGGAACTACTTCTGGTAATGCTTTTTATAGGGGAAGTAAGACACTACCCCCAAGAGGGCTACAAAAGCAGCAGAGTAGTAGACAAAGTTTGGCGTTATAATCTTCTCTCCGCTGGCATAGGAATGCAGTCCAACCAAATAAAAATTTACACCAAAATAGGTCATCAAAATACTGGCGAAGGCAACAATACTCGCAAGGTTAAATAACCAACGTCCGCGTAGTCCTGGGATTAAACGCATGTGTATCACAAAGGCATAGATCATAATGCTAATCAAAGCCCACGTTTCTTTAGGATCCCAGCCCCAATAGCGACCCCAACTCTCGTTGGCCCACATACCGCCTAAAAAGTTTCCAATGGTGAGCATTATTAGACCAACTGTTAATGAAAGTTCGTTAATGATGGTCAACTCTTTGATGTTTAGATCCATTTTTAGCATATTCCTACTGTTGGTTAAGAGCATCAAGAGTAACGCCACACCACCAATAATCATACTTAGAGCGAACGGCCCGTAGCTTCCTACAATTACCGCAACATGAATCATCAACCAATAACTGTCCAAAACTGGTTGGAGGTTAGCAATCGCAGGGTCCATCCAGTTCCAATGCGCGATCATCAAAATCATAGCAGCAACAAAAGTGGTTGCAGCAAGCGTTAAATTAGACTTACGCCCAAAAAGTATCCCAAAGAGTACGGTTGCCCAGGCTACATAAATCATCGACTCATAGGCATCACTCCAAGGCGCATGCCCAGAAATAAACCAACGCGCTGCCAATCCTGCAGTATGTAAAGCGAAAAGAAAAAACGTAGCTCCCTTAAAAAGGGTTATTGCAGCACGCATCCATTTCCCATCCCTAAATATTTGAACAATCAACAAGACAAAAAAGACAAAACCAACGTACAAATACCAGCTGAATAACTTTTTAAATACATCGTACTTATTGTAGGTAATTTCTGCCTGTATTCTATCTTGGCTTGGCAAAACGTCAGCACCATAGCGTTGTTGAAAACCTTTCAAGCTCTCTAACAACTCATCGGCCTCTGAATAATCGTTGCTGGTTTTGGCTACCCTAAGGGAACGAAAGTAAAGGGGGAGAACATTGTTTACATACAAAGAGTCAGTTCCTGTAAAACGAGCTTCTTCCAACTCAGGATATGAAACCCATTTGTTATTCTCGTCTGCAGGAATTGGGAAAATTCTCAAGACTTTTCCTTCCAAGGCAGAATAGAGAAGATTTACTCTTTTGTCAACCTCAATAAAATCTTTTTGAAACTGATTGGGAATTCCCGCGCGATAGGCTTCTTCTAACTGTGTGGCAATTTTGTAATTACCCTCTTGATCAAAAAAGGAAATGAGCGGAGCGAATTTTGCTTTTTCTCCTACCCCAGTAATGGCGCGAATAGAATCATTTCCGCGTTTTAAGTAAATGATGGGAATATTGTACCAAATGGCAGGGCCATTGAGAATAGACAACATCACCTGATCAGAATTCAACCCTTTATAAGTATCAGATTTACTCACCTTTCGCAACAATTCAGATGAAAATGTATTGGCGGGTTTCATTCGGCCTCCTAGGTCTTGAATCACCAAAGACCCAAACTTAGCAGCTTGTTCTTCAGGGAAGGCGTCGGCCACTACAAGCGAATCAAAATTAATTTTTGAACGCCCGTTAATTAAGTGATCTTGGGCATGAATTGTTGTCATGCCAAAAAGGATCAACAAACTAAGTGCGGCTTTTTTAGCTTTTATTTTATCAATGGCTTTCGCCAAATCTTTGAAACGTGTTTTCCCAATAAAGAAAATCCCAAGCATACTTAAATACAACAGCATATATCCGGCATAGGTAATGTATGTTCCCCACCAATCGTGATTTACCGAGAGGATGGTTCCTTTCTCATCAGGGTCAAAAGAAGATTGAAAAAAACGATAGCCTTTGTGATCTAGCACATGGTTCATATAGATAGCATAGTCAAATTCTTCTTCTCCTTTTACCGTAACCTTGCTCTCGAAAGAAGAATAACTATTTTCTGTACCTGGATATTTTTCAGCAATAAAATCATTCAACTGAATCTGGAAAGGTAATTCCAATGGAAGTGACCCGTAGCTTAAATAAAAATCGAGTCCAGCCAAGCTCACTTTTTTAGGGTCATTGCTATAGCCTTTGCCCCCAAGAAGGGAAACAATTTCGGTCTCCTCTCCTACACTTACTTCTAAACGCAATGCATTTTGCTGTGCTTTTGCTTGTTCTTCGGCTTGAACAATATCAAAAGTACCACGCAAAACAGGTTCTGGAATAACAAATTGAAAATTGGGTAAAGAATACAACGATCGTAACTGCAGCGGTTGTTGTTCGTCAGTAGTCAATGCTCCCTGAAACTGGTCTGCCATGCGCATAAAAGAGCCAGCAAATGGACTCGTAATAAAATATTCCCCTGCTATTACTTCAATATTAATCGCTCCCGGAATGGGGTTGTCTAAGGTGAATAGCAAATTGTGAATGTTGGCTACATCACCAGCTTTGATGTAATGATCGTGACGATTCCCATCACTCGCTTCAACAATTTTCAAATAACGCTCTCCGTCAGGATCTAAAACCAATCCCTCAGTGGCATTTTCCATAAAATCTACATAGGCAATTTCAAAATCTTGTCCCTTGAAATCTTCCTTAATACGAAATGAATTATCAACATGTTGAGACAATAAAACCTCCTTTTGAAGTGGTTTGCGTAGCGCACGTCCTTCAAACTCTCCGTCTACCAAAACGGTGAGGTAGGTTTTTTCAGATAAAAATTTATTCGTTGCTTCTCCTTCACGTATTGGCATTACGCCCTCATACCCAATGTAACGGGTAACAAATGCTCCCAAAAGAATGAGTATAAACGAAAGGTGAATGGTTAATACTGCCCATTTTTCTCTACGCAATAATTTGTAGCGAAAAATATTCCCGATGAAATTCAAAACAAAAAGCGCCATGATGAGTTCAAACCACCAAGCGTTGTAAATCCAAATTTTTGCGGTGTCGGTTGAATACCAGCTCTCGATAAATGTCCCTAAGCCCATAGCTGCTGGGAAAGCAAAAAACAGAAGGGTCATTAAACGGTTGGAAGCGAGGTACTTTAAAAAAAACTCTTTCATCAATCAAGCATCTTCTTTAGGCTGCAAAGATAAATTACCCACCCCGAACCGCGTAGGATTTTATCATTTAATTCACGAGTAAGAAGGCTAAAATGAATAACTCCACGACCATACCCGAAAAAAAGGCTTCTGCAACACGACGCCTTGGATACTGTGCTAAAAATAAGGCCAAGAAACGCATGGTTGCCATAACACTAACCATCAAGCCCAACCAGCCCAAAAAACTTGGGGTAGTAGCCGTAATAATCAATACATTAATAGACCCAACAAAGCCCAATAAAATTAAACCTGCAGAGGTGGCCAATAAATAATAAGAGTAAAAAACTTGTGCTAAACGCTCAAATAAAAACATGGTGAATAAGATTTAGGTACAGACAAGGTATAAAAAAAAGGAAAATCCTACCTTTAAACACATGATAAACGTTGTTCTTCTCGGGGCAGGTAATGTAGGTACCCACCTTTATCGGGCATTGAATAAAGCAAATGATATTGCATTGCTACAATGGTATAACCGCTCAGCAAATGCAATGAAAGAAGCCAAAGGAAAGGTTGAACTCACCACAGAAATTGATACGATAAAAGAAGCTGATCTTTATCTTTTGGCGGTGTCTGATTCTTCTATCGCTCTACTAAGTAACGAACTTGGAAAACGAAAAGGACTTGTTGCGCATACTGCTGGCAGTATCCCAATGCATGTTTTAGACAAGCACCTTAACCATGGCGTATTTTATCCTTTACAAACATTTTCAAAACAAAAAGAAGTTGATTTTCACAAGATTCCACTTTGTCTAGAAGCCAATACAGCCCAAAACCTATTACTTTTAGAGCAAGTAGCAAAAGCCCCTGGCGGTCCTGTATATACCATAGATTCTACACAGCGAAAAGCACTCCACATTGCAGCGGTTTTTGTCAATAACTTTGTCAATCATCTCTATAGCGTTGGAGAGCAAATTTGCGAAGAACATCAAGTTCCCTTTTCGGTTTTACACCCTTTAATTCTTGAAACAGCAGACAAAATAAAAAGTCTATCGCCCGAAGCAGCGCAAACAGGACCTGCACTTAGGGGAGATCAACTCGTTTTAAACGAACACCTTAAACAATTAACTAAGACAACACATAAAGAACTGTACTCAATCATATCAGCAGCAATTCAACACCATGGATAAACCCAATTACAAAACTTTATTGCCAAAAATCACCACCTTCATTTTTGATGTAGACGGTGTATTAACCAACGGAAAAGTATTGATAACAAGTCAAGGAGAAATGTACCGCGAAATGGATACCAAAGATGGCTATGCCCTAAAATGCGCTTTGGTTCAAGGATTCAAGATTTGTATCATTTCAGGCGGAACCAATGAAGGAGTGCGTGACCGGCTAAAAGCCCTCGGGGTTTATGACATTTATCTTGGCGCGCACCACAAAGGAGAACCTTTTCAAGATTTACTTGATAGCTATAATTTAAGTCCAGATGAAATTCTGTACATGGGTGATGATGTGCCTGATATTGAAGTTATGAAACAAGTTGCTGTAGCTGCCTGCCCTCAAGATGCAGTTGCCGATGTTAAGGAAATCTCAAACTACATATCCCACAAAAAAGGAGGAGAAGGTTGCGTGCGCGATATTGTTGAGCAAACCCTACGTGTTCAAGGAAAATGGAACACTAGTGTAGGAGCAAAAAACGATTGATATGGAACGCTTTCAAGGAACTAAAATCATTCTGGCATCTAATTCGCCTAGAAGACAACAGTTTTTAAACAACATTGGCTTGACCTTTCAAATTATAACCCATGAAGTTGATGAAGTATTCCCACCCCACCTGAAAGGAGCAGAAATCCCCGATTATCTTGTACGTTTAAAAGCCGCACCCTTCACCCAATTAAATGATGATGAACTTGTTATCACCGCTGATACCATTGTGTGGAGTGATAATCAATGCTTGGGGAAACCAAAAAATAAGCGTGAGGCCAGCGCCATGCTCAATCAATTATCTGGGAAAGTGCACGAGGTCATCACCTCAGTTGGATTTACACAAAAAAACAACCAAGAGGTCATTAACCAAACCAGTCGGGTTTACTTTAAAACCCTTAGTAAAAGCGAAATTGACTATTACATAGAAGAATATCAGCCGTATGATAAAGCAGGTGCTTATGGCATACAAGAGTGGATTGGTGCCATTGGCATTGAAAAAATTGAAGGGAGTTACACCAACATAGTAGGCTTGCCTGTTGCTCAAGTATTAGCTACCTTAGAAAAAATTTGCCGCCCATGAAAAAGATGCTTAGCCTTTGTTTGCTGTATAGCCTAAGCAGTAATGCACAACTCTCACAAGAATTCAAACAACACTGGTTTGATGGCTATGCCGAAATAAACTCCTATGCATTAATCCAATCCCGTTACGGGGAGCAACGCAATGGGAGTGCTGTATTGATTTATGTTACAGAAGACTTTTTAGCCGATGAACAAGTAAAAGCCAACCAAAAGTCATCCACTACCATTCCTGTACTTAAGTCCAACCGCACAAAAAATTTCCGCACAGGAATCTACCCCTATTCCATAATGAGTAGTAGCTTTTCCTCCTTACGCAAAGGACATCCCCTCATTAAATCAGCTGCCTCCATTCAAGAATGGTGCGGTCAAAGCTATTTACAACTCAACACCAAAGAGGACCAAATGGCGCTCATATCACATTCCTATTTTGAAGGAGAAGCAGACCAAGAAGTTTCACTACCGAATACCATTAGTGAAGATGAGTTGTGGAACCGTGTTCGTTTCTCTCCTGAAAACCTCCCTACAGGAGAATTTGATCTTCTCCCCAGTTTAGAAGGAATACGTTTAAACCACATTAGCGCCAAAATTGTGACCGCCAAAGGAGAATTAGAAGAGGGGAAATACACCCTAACCATCGCTGCGCATAAACGTAAGCTCATCCTCTATTTTTCATCAGAATTTCCCTACACCATAGAGGGTTGGGAAGAACATTATACCTCAAAAGGAAATGCCTACAGTAGTATAGCAAAACGCATACACACCGAACGCCGTCAATATTGGCGCGAAAACAACAAGGCTTCCGAAAATTTAAGAACACCTTTTAAACTCGACTAACTATGTGGAAAAAATCGCTATTGTTTTATTTTCTAGCTAGCTGTTTGTTTTCGCTACACGCCCAAGACGCTGGTACCATTTATCGCCAACTTGAAAAATTAAACTTTCTAGGGTCTATGCTCTATGTGGCGGCGCATCCAGACGATGAAAACACCGCTTTGATTTCCCACTTTGCCAACCATGTTCATGCCCACTCAGCCTATTTGTCACTCACACGAGGTGATGGTGGTCAAAACCTCATTGGTACAGAATTAAGAGAACTCCTAGGGGTAATTCGAACCAACGAACTTATACAAGCACGAAAGATTGATGGTGGACAACAATTTTTCACCTCTGCAATAGACTTTGGTTATTCAAAACACCCAAAAGAAACCCTAAACATTTGGGATAAGGAACAAATATTAGGCGAAGTCATTTACCGCATCCGAAAATTCCAACCCGACATCATCATTCATCGTTTTGACCATCGCACGCCCGGAAGAACCCACGGACATCACACCACCTCTGCGCTGCTAAGTCATGAAGCATTCAATATGACCAATGATGCCAAAAGCTATCCAGAACAGTTAGAAACCGTTGCACCTTGGCAGGTTAAACGTCAATTCTTTAACACCTCTTGGTGGTTTTATGGTAGCCGCGAACGATTTGAAAAAGCTGATAAAACCAACCTACTGGCACTAGAAATTGGCAACTATGACGCAATTCGCGGACGTTCAAATAGTCAGATTGCCGCAGCGAGTCGAAGCTCCCATAAATCACAAGGATTTGGAAGTTCGCCTAGTTTAGGAAATCGTACTGAATACATTGAACTTGTAAACGGGGAGCGTCCTGCCTCCAACAACCCCTTTGAAGGGATAAATACCACTTGGTCTCGTCTTGATGGAGGTACTGCTATTGGAGACATGGTTGAAAAAGCCATTAATGATTTCGACTTCCAACACCCAGAGAAACTACTTCCACAATTGCTTGAAGTTCATAAAGCCATAGAAACACTTTCACCCTCGGTTTGGAAAGAACGAAAACTACAAGAAACAAAAGCTTTAATTAAAGCATGCGCAGGGCTAGAACTTCAATTGAATGCAGAACGAAGCTATGGTATAGCTGGCGAAGAAGTAAACCTAAAACTGGCAGCAGTTCAACAAAGTGATGCCAAAATTGAGATCAAGCAAGTAAATGAAAACACTATTGATTTTTCCTTAATTCAAAACGCAGCTTTAAATAGAAACCTTATCCTAAGGCTAGATGAAAACCTATCGTCTCCCTACTGGCTGCTTAAAAAAGGAAGCCTTGGAACCTTCAAGATTGACAACAAGGAATTAATCGGTTTTCCAGAAACACCTCCGTTAAAATTAGCCATAGAAGTAAACATAAACGGACAGTCTATTATATTTATGGAGACCGTAAATTACCGCATTAATGATCCTGTTCGTGGAGAAGTAATTACTCCTTTTTACAACCTCCCAGAATTAGGAATAAATTTTGATAAAGCAGTACATCTTTTTGCAAACGATACACCCCAGAACGTTCGGTTAGAGGTCACCAACTACGGTACATCCTTCTCTGGAGAAATTGAACTTTGCTTTCCTGAGGGGTGGAAAATCGACCAAGCCAAACAAAGAATACAGTTAGAACAACGCGGTAGCGCTCAATTTCTTACGTTCAATGTTCAACCAAGCAAACAAGCTAAAAGCGGACTCATGGGACCCCTTGTCCACAAAAACGGAGAAACAAAAAATGTTTTTTCTGTTCAGCGTATTTCCTATGACCACATTCCAAAACAATATGTAGCGCAACCCAGCGAAGCAAAATTAGTACGTCTTGATTTAAGCCTTCCAAAAAAGAAAATTGGCTACATCATGGGAGCAGGAGATCTAGTGAAAGAAAATTTAGAAGCCATTGGCTTAACCATTAACACTATTGATATCGAGCGCATTACCCAAGAAGAATTGAATGAGTATGACACCATTCTGGTAGGAATCCGCGCTTTCAACGTACTGGAATCATTACAATACAAAAATCAATTATTATTCGACTTTGCAGCCCAAGGTGGAAACCTAATCGTGCAGTACAACACCAGCAGAAGATTGCAAACCAAAGCAATACTCCCCTACACCATTCAACTATCTCGCGACCGAGTAACTGACGAATCTAGCAGGGTTCGTATTTTAGAACCCAAACACCCTGCCATGCAGTTTCCCCATAAAATTACTGCGCAAGACTTTGACGGCTGGGTGCAAGAACGCGGATTGTATTTTGCCAACAATTGGGACCCAAAATACACCCCCCTTCTTGGAATGAATGACCAAGGAGAAGCAGAAAAATTTGGAAGCCTCTTGGTTGCAAATCACGGTGAAGGTACCGTGGTGTACACAGGCTTAAGCTTTTTTAGAGAATTGCCTGCAGGTGTTCCCGGAGCCTACCGACTGTTATTAAACCTAATCGCTTTAGATTAAAATGAAGGACAAGCAACGCTATCTCTTTCTTGCATTGGTCAATTTGGGCTATTGGCTACTGTTTTATGTATTCATGAAAAGCTATGGCCTATGACACTTTTAGATTGGTTTATTTTATTGGGTACACTAGGAGGAATAGTAGGGTATGGCGCTTGGAAAAACCGTAAAAACACCTCCATTACAGACTATCTAAAGGGAGGAAACAGTGCCCGTTGGTGGACAGTTGGACTCTCTGTTATGGCAACGCAAGCAAGTGCTATTACCTTTCTATCTACCCCGGGTCAAGCCTTTCACGACGGGATGGGTTTTGTACAATTCTATTTTGGACTTCCTTTTGCGGTAATTATCATCTGCCTCTTTTTTATTCCCCTTTACCACAAGCTAAAGGTCTTTACTGCTTATGAGTTTTTAGAACAGCGCTTTGATCAACGAACGCGCACCCTCACCGCTATCTTATTTTTAGTGCAACGCGGACTTGCGGCTGGTATCACCATATATGCGCCTGCTATAATCTTAAGTGTAGTATTGGGATGGCACTTAAAACCATTGATCTTTTTCATTGGTTTGGTTGTCATATTTTATACCGTAATTGGTGGAACTGCGGCTGTTAATGTGACTCAAAAACAACAAATGTTCATCATTTTCTTGGGAATGATCATTGCCTTTGGTTTCATAATTGAAAGCTTTCCAGAAGAAATAGGATTTATTCAAGCCTTAGATATAGCAGGACAAACCGGTAAACTTCAGGTACTCGATTTCAGTTTCGACCCCAACAGTCGATACACCTTTTGGAGTGGGATTACTGGAGGTTTGTTCTTAGCCCTCTCCTACTTTGGCACAGACCAAAGTCAGGTGCAACGTTACCTCTCTGGAAAATCAGTACAAGAAAGTCAAATGGGACTCATAATGAATGGATTTTTAAAAGTTCCCATGCAGTTTTTTATCTTACTGGTAGGCGTCATGGTCTTTGTTTTCTATCAATTCGAGTCGGCTCCCCTACATTTTAACCCAAAAGGCGTAGAAACAGTACGCAAATCAGCACTAGCCGAAAATTATCTTCAATTGGAAGAAGCGCACCAAGCCACCCAAAACCAGCGACACCAACTGTTACAGGGAGAATTAGACACAACGGTATTAAACCAAATCGCACAGCTAGATAGTCAAGAACGAGCGCAACGTCAACAAGCTAAAGCCTTAATAAAACAAGCAGACCCTACCCAAGAAACCAATGATAAAGACTACGTATTCATTACCTTTATTTTGGGTTACCTCCCACAAGGATTAATAGGTCTTTTACTCGCGGTTATACTGTCTGCAGCAATGAGTTCTACCGCTTCTGAATTGAATGCCCTTGCCGCTACGACTACAGTTGATTTATACCAACGCAATCGACAAGGAAAAACCCCAGCACACTATGTAAAGGCTTCAAAAGCGTTTACCTTACTCTGGGGCATCATTGCCATCTTGTTTGCCTCCTTTGGTAGTTTGGTTGAAAACCTTATCCAACTCGTCAACATCATTGGTTCTGTTTTTTATGGAACTATTTTAGGCGTCTTTTTGGTGGCATTTTTCATCAAACACGTACAAGGCAAAGCGGTTTTCTGGGCCGCTGTGGTATCAGAACTTCTCATCCTATATATCTATTCCCAAGATTGGGTAGGATTTTTATGGTTAAACCTTTTGGGGGCAGTATTTACTGTGGCATTGAGTCTACTTTTGCAGTTAACCACAAAAAACAAAGCGTGAGGTTAACAGTACGTCCTCTCAACATTGATGAAGTTCAATTAATCGTTAATTACTTTCATCATGCGAGCGAAGCAGATTTATTTCAGATGGGTGCAGCTGCAGAATTACTCCCGACTCCAGAAGAATGGACAAAAAAACTAGAACTTCAACTAAAATTACCCGATTGGGAAAAAGAACTCTTTTACCTCCTTTGGTGCGTTAATGAAAAACCCATTGGACATTCTAACCTTTCCCATTTACAGTATGGGAAAACCGCTAAAGTTCATCTCCACCTATGGTCTAGGGAACAAAGAAAAGGTGGGTTTGGAAAACAGTTTATGGAGCGCTGTTTAGAACACTATTTTACACGCTTTAAGCTTAAAGAAATCATCTGTGAACCCAAAGCAGAAAATCCTGCCCCCAACAAATTAATTCCTCAACTGGGATTCAATTTACTTAAAACCTACACCACTACTCCTGGACCTATAAATACCAAACAGCTTGTTCATCGGTATCAGTTAAAAAAAGAATAAAAAAACCCTACCGAAGTAGGGTTTTCAGTTTTGTTATTCAATTGTTATTACTTACTCCATGCTGCAATAGAAGCTTTGTTCATACGCACATAGTCTGGATTTCCTGCTTTCTCTGCCAATGTCAATGATTTTTTAGCAGCTTCAATGGCACCGTTAACATCATTAAGACCCTCCAGTATCAAAGAATATTGGCGGAAATACCAATAAGCATCATCTTTTCCTTCTATGGCCTTCTCCATCCATGCTTTCGCTTGGTTTAAATCTTGCCCCTCTTGAAGGTAATAAACTGCAGCACTATAATAGTCGCGGTGCTTGGGTTCACCTT
>WTJU01000103.1:0-8468 GCA_011526285.1 Candidatus Arcticimaribacter sp. | reverse complement strand
TCTTGAAGGTAATAAACTGCAGCACTATAATAGTCGCGGTGCTTGGGTTCACCTTTTAACGCTTCATTAATTGAAGCGGTTGCTTTTGCAACAGTAGGAACTCCAAAGTCTAACGCCACACGTGTATCTGCCCACCCCATGTTTAGGGTAGCACCATTGTTATGGAGGTTAGAAATCCAAATCGAAAAACTCTCAATGTTTCCACCTGTTGTTGGAGCTACTTCAACCGTTGCAGCTACTTTAGAAGCATCCCATTCTGCTGGGGTACCCCAATTTTCAGTATCAGTGTAGAAGAAAACCTCCCACAAATCTTTACCTGGACGGCTATAGATCGCATAACTCCCCGCAGCAAGTTCTTGATCACCAAAAGTAACCGCATCACTAAATTTAACAATCGTATTTTGGTTTGCTCCGGTACGCCATAACTCCCCATAAGGAACCAAAGCACCCATAACGTCTCTCCCACGAACAGATGGACGAGAATAAACAACACTCACTTCAGTTAAACCAACCGTTTGCTGCAAACTAGCAGCAGGACTTGGCTGTGGGGTTAACACCTGAGAAAAAGCGTTTGTAGATAAGCTCAAGGCTAAAAAGTAGATTAATTTTTTCATAATGTATCCTTTAGATTTTTTCAAATGTAGAAAATGTTTCTCGTTCTATCTGGGCTTTTATTAAGATTAAAACCGCTGGTGTTGATAAATTATGTTTAAACAATTTTTTATATACTTAAACATTTTGGTATCTTTACAAAAAAAATTGTTGCATGGTTTACCGCTTAAAAACCGTTCAGAATTTACCTATAAGTCAAGAAAAGGCATGGGACTTCTTATCCGATCCTAACAATTTGAAAACCATTACACCAGATTACATGGGATTCAAAATTTTAGAAGGGGCTGAGTCTAAAATGTATGCCGGTCAAATAATAAAATATATCGTCACACCCGTTTTGGGGCTTCCCCTACGATGGGTGACAGAAATAACACATGTAGAGCATCTACAATACTTTGTTGATGAGCAACGCTTTGGACCGTATAGTCTTTGGCATCACAAACATTTTATAAAACCTATTCCTGGGGGGGTGGAGATGATTGATATTGTGGATTATAAATTGCCCTTAGGGCTATTGGGTAGATTGGCCCACCCCCTTTTTGTAAAAAGACAGTTAAAACAAATTTTTGATTATAGATACAACAAACTCGTTGAGTTGTTCGGAGAATTTAGGGATTAAATAGCTATGAAAAAGAACATTTTAATCATTGGTGGTTCAAGCGGTATAGGCCGCGCTTTGGTAGATATATTGTCGCCACAGCATAACATTTATGTGGCTTCTAGAACAAATGAATCACTTGCTAATGCAGCTGTAACACATTTGACCCATGACGTTTTGAATGATGAACTCAATGTGGACAACTTACCCGAACAGCTCGACGGATTTGTGTATTGCCCTGGAAGCATCAACCTACGTCCTTTTAGGGGGTTAAAACCCGCTACATTTCAAGATGATTTTAATCTAAATGTTGTTGGAGCAGTAAAAAGCCTACAAGCTGTACTCCCCTTATTGCAAAAAAGTGATCAGGCAAGCATCGTATTTTACAGCACCGTTGCGGTGAGTACAGGTATGCCATTTCATGCCTCTGTTGCTGCGGCAAAAGGAGCATTGGAAGGACTTACTCGATCTTTAGCGGCAGAATATGCTCCTAAATTCCGTGTGAATTGCATTGCACCTTCATTAACCGATACCCCCTTGGCAGAGAAATTTTTAAACAATGACGCCAAGGTGGAAAAAGCAGAAGAACGTCACCCCTTAAAAAAAGTGGGAACAGCAAAAAATATAGCGCAAATGACCGCTTTTCTCTTAGGAGAAGAAAGTCAATGGATGACCGGCCAAATTCTACATGTAGATGGAGGTATCGGTGATCTTAAAACAAATTAATTTGGAAAACTATACAGTATTTTGGTTCAGACGGGATCTGCGATTGGATGACAATTGTGGTCTTTACCACGCCCTAAAAAGCGGAAATAAAGTGCTTCCCATCTTCATCTTTGATACTGAGATCATTCATAAGCTGCCCAAAGAGGATGCTCGAATAGAAATGATTCATGCGGCCTTAGGGAATTTATCAGATGCTATGAAGAGGAACAGATGTAACGTCGGAACGTATCACGGAAAACCCAAGGCCGTTTTTGAATCATTACTACAGCGTTACCCTATCAAAAAAGTAATTACAAACCATGATTATGAACCTTACGCCCAAGAACGCGATGATGAGATTGAAGCACTCTTGGCAGCTAAGGGTATAGCGTTTGAAACCTATAAAGATCAAGTCATTTTCGAAAAAAATGAAGTCGTAAAAGACGATGGCCTTCCCTATAAAGTGTACACACCCTACGCTAGAAAATGGTTAGCGCGATTCGTAGAAAAGGGTCTACCCCACTATCCGTCAGAAGACAACCTCAATGCGCTTGCTGAAATTGAACAACCAGAATGTAGCTTAGTAGACATGGGGTTTCAACCTTCTAAAGTAGTGCAACCCATCTTCAAAATCAATGAGCAAATAATACGGGAATATGAAGCTACGCGAAATTTTCCTGCGCTAGACGCTACCTCTCGCATTGGAGCCCATTTACGTTTTGGTACATTGAGCGTTAGAAAGATGGTAGCCAATGCGGCAAAAGAAGAAAACCCAACCTTTTTAAAAGAACTCATTTGGCGTGAATTTTTCATGCAAATCCTCTGGCACTTTCCACATACCCACCAAGCGTGTTTTAAACCTCAATATGAGCGTATAGAATGGCGTAACAACGAAGAAGATTTTCAAAAATGGTGCGAAGGAAAAACAGGTTATCCATTTGTAGATGCAGGTATGCGAGAACTCAATGCCACCGGCTTTATGCACAATAGAGTGCGGATGTTGGTTGGAAGCTTCTTGTGCAAACATCTACTCATCGATTGGCGCTGGGGAGAAGCCTACTTTGCAGAAAAATTACTGGACTATGAAATGGCAAGTAATGTTGGAAACTGGCAATGGGTTGCTGGCTGTGGCGTTGATGCTGCTCCTTACTTCAGGATTTTTAACCCCACCGATCAAATCAAAAAATTCGATAAACAGCACGAATACATCAAAAAATGGGTGCCAGATTATCAAGAATTGTCCTATCCACAACCCATGGTTGAGCATAAATTTGCTCGAGAACGTTGTTTAACAACCTACAAATCTGCCCTTAATGCCTAGGGGAGTAAAAAAAGAACACCTCCCAGAAAAAATCTGTTTGACCTGTCAACGTCCGTTCAGTTGGCGAAAGAAATGGGAAAAAGATTGGGAAAACGTAAAATATTGTAGCAAAAAATGCAGAAAAGAAAAGGAAAAGCCCTTGTTTGGCTGAGAAACGATTTGCGCACCAACGATCATGCGTCTTTCTACAAGGCCACCAAACGACATGAAACAGTTGTTGCTTACTACAGTTTTGATCCTAAGCACTTTGAAGAAACTACATGGGGATTTAAAAAAACAGAATGTTTTCGCGCGCAATTCCTATTGGAAAGCTTAACCGATGTACAAAATCAATTAAAACAAGCTAACATCAGCCTGATTGTTGGACATGAAAACCCAGCAGAAGGAATTGCGAAATGGTGTAAACAGCTAGAGATTACCGATATCTATTACCAAAAAGAATGGACAAAAGAAGAAGCAGATAGAGAAAAAGAAGTAAAAGCAATTTTACCAGACCTTTCCTTCCATTCTTACTACGACCAATTCTTATTTCACCCCGAAGATGTACCGGTAGAAATTAATAACCTACCTGAAGTATTTACCGTTTTTCGAAAAAAATGTGAAAAATACAGTAAAGTGCGCCCCTGCTTTCCTGCCATGCTCCCAATGGAGAAAGGAAATCTATTGCCGCAAGAATTTACCCTACCAAGTTTACACGATTTAGGGCTAAATGAAGTTGAAACACACCCGCACACTGCTTTTCCCTTCAGAGGGGGGAGTCAAGCGGCAAAGCTACGCCTAGAACACTACTTTTGGGATACTGAGAAACTTTCCTATTACAAACAAACCCGCAACGGTCTTGTGGGCATTGACTATAGCTCAAAATTTTCAGCGTGGTTGGCCAACGGATCAATTTCTGCCCGAGAGATTTATTGGGAGATAAAAGAGTACGAAGCACAGGTTCAAAAAAACCAGTCGACCTATTGGCTAATTTTTGAATTGATTTGGCGGGACTATTTCAAATTTATATCCCTTAAACACAAGGATACGATTTTTCACCTTGGAGGAATTTTACAAAAAAACTACCATTGGAAAAACAATCCCAAGGCCATTCAATCTTGGGTAAATGGAACCACACGTGAACCCTTTGTTAATGCCAACATGATTGAGTTGAAAAAAACAGGATGGATGAGCAATCGCGGACGTCAGAATGTAGCCTCATATTTTGCAAAAGACTTATTGCTCGATTGGCGCATTGGAGCAGCCTATTTTGAGGCCATGCTAATAGACTATGATGTGCATAGCAACTACGGCAACTGGATGTATGTCTCTGGTGTTGGAAATGATCCGAGAGACCGAAAATTCAACGTGCGTATGCAGGCCGAACGTTATGATGAAAATGGTAAGTTTCAACGCTTGTGGAACCAAGAAAGCTTGTTAGAATGAAATTGAGATTAATCCTTGGCGATCAGCTCAATATTCACCACCCTTGGTTTGAAGCAGTAGAGAACAATGTGGTATATGTTCTCATGGAAATTCGCCAAGAAACAGACTATGCCCCCCACCACATTCAAAAAGTAGTTGCCTTTTTCGGTACCATGCGCTGGTTTGCCAATGAACTAAAAACGCTGGGACATCAAGTGATTTATCTTGAATTGAATGATGTAAACAACACCCAAAGTTTAACCGAGAATTTGCACTTACTAATCAAACAAACAGAAGCAACTAGTTTCGACTATCAACTTCCAGATGAATACCGCTTAGACCAACAATTAAGTAATTTCTGCAAGGAAATTTCTTTGCCCACAAATGCGATAGACACATATCACTTCATGACCAAACGGGAAGATCTAACCGAGTTTTTTGAAGGAAAAAAACAACTCATCTTAGAATTCTTTTATCGAAATATGCGAAAGCAATTCGACCTGCTAATGCAACAGGGACAACCCGAAGGTGGGCAATGGAATTACGACAAAAACAACCGTAAGAAATGGAAAGGTACGCCAGAAATACCACCGGCCTACATTCCTAAAACGGAAGCCCTAGAAGCCCTTCAAGGCATGATAGAACAAGCAGGAGTAAAAACCATTGGCACACTAGACGTACACAACTTTTTATTTCCATTTAGTCGGGAAGAAGCCTTAGAGCAACTTGCCTATTTCTGCGAACATCTGCTGGTTCATTTTGGTGATTATCAAGATGCATTGCACACCGATGAAATCAATCTCTTTCATTCTCGAATTTCATTTGCGCTAAACGTAAAACTCATCTCCCCGCTTGAGGTTGTACAAACCGTTATCGCCTACTATCGTGCACATGAAGAAGAAATTGAATTGGCCCAGGTTGAAGGATTTGTTCGACAAATTATAGGTTGGAGAGAATATATGCGCGGCATTTACTGGAAAGAAATGCCCCACTATGCTGAAAAAAATGCACTCGAAAACCACAACCCACTTCCCAACTTCTATTGGACAGGCAAAACCAAAATGAATTGCTTGCACCAAGCCATTTCAAATTCATTAGACAATGCATATGCACATCACATTCAACGTTTAATGATTACAGGAAACTTTGCCCTGCTTGCCCAAGTTCACCCTGATGCGGTAGACCAGTGGTATTTGGGTATCTATGCCGATGCAATTGAATGGGTGCAAATTACCAACACCCGCGGAATGAGCCAATGGGCTGATGGTGGAATTGTAGCAACCAAACCCTATGTTTCTGCGGCAGCTTACATTCATAAAATGAGTAACTATTGCGACAGTTGTGGGTATGACAAAAAGAAACGACTAGGCGACGACGCTTGTCCTTTCAATAGTTTATACTGGAATTTTTTAGACGATAAAAAACAGTTTTTTGCCAAAAACAACCGTATGGCTATGATGTTACGATTATTAGAAAAGATACCCCCCCAAGAATTGGCAGAGATTAAAGCACGTGCTGGAAAAATTTTAACACAACCCGATGACTTTTAATCGTTCACCTTTAGCCATAGTATGGTTAAAGCGCGATTTACGTCTGCACGACCATAAGGCATTAACAGCTGCCCAGCAAGAAAATAAACACATACTCCTACTCTATATAGCCGAGCCTAGTGTTTGGTCCGATGAGCACATGAGTGAACGTCATCTTAATTTTATTAAAGCATCTTTAAACGATCTTAAACAGCAGTTAAGCCATTTCAACACCTCCCTACTGGCTGTGCAAGGAGAAGTGATTGATGTGTTTGAAAAACTCCAGTCGCTCTATCACATCAAAGGCATTTACTCCCACATTGAAACTGGTTTAGGAATTACCTTTTTAAGAGATCAAAATGTAGCCAACTGGTGTAAAGCACAAAAAATTGACTGGAAAGAGTACAGACAACAAGGGGTATTTAGAGGGCTGCGCAACAGAAAGCAATGGATTAAGCAATGGACCGCTTTTATGAATCAGCCCCAAGCACCAAAACCCCAAAAAAATGGCTGGTTAAAACAAAGTGAACTAAAATCATTAGCGCGACATTTTGAAGAATTAGATTGTGCTGTTGAAGCGCAAGAGTTAATACAACCTGGCGGAGAACAAATGGCATATCGCTACCTAAATTCCTTTTTCGAGGGGCGGTACCGGAACTACCAAACTCATATCTCTAAACCAGACTTGGCGAGGAAAAGTTGTAGCCGTTTGTCTCCATATATTGCTTACGGAAATCTCTCTATGCGCCAAGTTTTACAGCGAACAGAAGCCGAAAAAGCCAAAGGAAAGAAAGGGTTTGGAATTAGAGCGTTTGAATCTCGTTTGCGTTGGCAAGCACATTTCATTCAAAAATTTGAAATGGAATGTCGCATGGAATATGAAAGCATCAACCGCGGCTACCACGAACTCAAGAAACCCGTAGTGGCAGACTATATTAAAGCATGGGAAGAGGGAAAAACAGGAGTTCCAATGGTAGATGCCGCAATGCGCTGTTTAGTAGCTACGGGCTATTTAAACTTTCGTATGCGCGCCTTAGTGGTATCCTTTTTTGTTCATCAGCTTTGGCAACCGTGGCAAGCTTGTTCTGGCTTTTTAGCACGTCAGTTCTTAGATTTTGAACCCGGCATTCACTTCCCTCAACTTCAAATGCAAGCGGGAGAGACGGGAATTAACACCCTTAGGATATATAATCCAGTGAAGAATGGTCAAGAACATGACCCACAAGGCCATTTTACAAAACGATGGCTTCCTGAACTCAAAAACCTCCCATCAACACTTGTACACACCCCTTGGGAAATTACCCCTTTTGAAAGTACCCTCTACAATTTTGAAGGAGGTAAAAATTATCCCATTCCTATTGTTGACCTAGAGAAAAGCAGAAAAAAAGCATCAGACATTCTTTGGAAAATGCAAAAAACACCACTTGTGTACCAAGAAAGTAAACGTATTTTAAATAAACACACCCTCCCCAACCGCAATAGTATTCAGTAATGAAAAAAATAAAAATCACATTAACCGAAGAACAAATTGATCGTGTCATTGAAATGGCTTGGGAAGACCGCACTCCTTTTGATGCCATTAAAGATCAATTTGGATTAAAAGAACAAGAGGTTATCGAGTTAATGCGTCGAGAAATGAAGCGTTCTAGCTTTAATTTGTGGCGTGCTAGAGTTCAAGGCAGAAAGACAAAACACCGCAAATCTAGAGACCCAGAAGTAGATCGTTTTAAATGTTCACGTCAACGCAACATAAGCAACAACAAAGTCTCTAAACGATAAATTTCGTATCTTATGGAAAAGCCATGAGAGATGAAAGAGAACAAAACAAAACAAACAAACGAGAATGTCGAGTGGTTTTTGTCTTCGATTGAAGAAGATCAAAAGCGAGAGGATTGTCAACACCTACTAGATATTATGCAAGAAATTACCCAACAACCACCCAAAATGTGGGGAACCAGTATTGTGGGGTTTGGGGAATACCATTATAAGTATAAAACTGGTCGTGAAGGCGATTGGTTTCTAACTGGTTTTGCCCCCAGAAAACAGGCCTTAACACTTTATTTAATGTGCGATTTGTCGCATGACGGTTTAGACTTTGAAGGCCTTGGTAAATATAAAAAAGGGAAAGGCTGTCTTTACATTAAACGTTTAAGTGACGTCAATTTAAATGTCTTAAAACGCATCATTAAAGACTCCATTAAAATTATTGAAGAAAAATATTCCTAATCCCGCTTAGACTACAAGCGTTGGATTTTAGCACCAATGGCTTGTAAACGCTCTACTATACGTTCATACCCTC
>WTJU01000078.1 GCA_011526285.1 Candidatus Arcticimaribacter sp. | reverse complement strand
AGTGGGGTTCATTCCCTAAAGATAATAAGCTTTAGCTGATGGCTTTAAAAAGGCGTTGGGCAACCTTTTGGCTTGCATCTGTTTTCCCCAATTTTTCTTCTAGTGCTTCATAGCGTTCTAATAGCGCTGTTCGCGTTTCCTTCTCACAAATACGTTTAAGTTCAGTGCTTATCTCTGCTACTGTACAGTCGTTTTGAATTAGTTCTTTAACGACTTCCTCTCCCATAATTAAATTTACTAGAGAAATAAAATCAAGTTTAACGATTCGTTTCGCAATGGCATAGCTCAATGCACTACTTTTGTAGCATACCATTTGTGGAACTTTAAATAGCGCGGTTTCTAAGGTAGCTGTTCCACTCGTTACTATGGCTGCAAATGCGCTTTTCAGTAAGCTGTACGTTTGGTTGTGCAATAAAGAAACACTGGGGTGTATGGTAAATTTACTGTACCATTCTGGGGCTATTCCTGGGGCACCCGCTATCACAAAGTGATACTTTGGAAAGTGTGCTATGACCGCAAGAAATATTGGCATCATCTTGTCGATTTCCTGTTTTCTACTTCCGGGAAGAAGTGCAATAATGGGTTTTTCTTGGGGTATAGCTAGAGGACTAACAGTTTTACTCTCCCTTTCTTGCTTAATAACTTCTACCAGCGGATTCCCAACAAATTCTACAGGGAAATTGTGTTTGGCTTTAAAGTAATTTTCCTCAAAAGGTAAGATGACATAAAGTGCATCTAAATCCCGCTTAATGGCTTTAATTCTACTCTCTTTCCATGCCCAAATTTGTGGACTAATATAATAGTGGTTTTTAAACCCTTGTGTTTTAGCCCATTTTGCTATTCGCATGTTGAACCCGGGATAATCAATATAAACAATGACATCGGGCTGGAATTTTAAAATATCTTTTTTGCAGAAAGAAATATTTCCCAATATGGTTCTAAGATGTAGCAACACCTCCCAGAATCCCATAAAGGCTAAATCGCGATAGTGCTTTACCAAATGACCGCCTGCAGCTTCCATTAAGTCACCACCCCAACAACGAATATCAGCTTTTGGGTCTTCTTTAACTAGTGCTTTAATGAGGTTAGAACCGTGTAAATCGCCAGAGGCTTCTCCTGCAATGATATAATATTTCATTGTTATAGAAACTTAAGAAAGGCTACAACACCGGCGAGTAGCATTAAAATTCCAACCATACCATAGGCCATTTCATAACGTCTGAAGCGTAAGAAATAGAAGAAAACAGGTAAATTAAGTAAAGCGCCAAGACTCATTAAAGCCCCTAGTTTTTTTTCGGCATAAAGCACTTCAAAACTCTCCACGATGCCTCCTTGCGAAAAGTAGAGGGTAAAGAGTGTCATTCCTAAAAAAGTAAGCACAAAGGCGCTCAATCCGCCAAGCATCATTTCCTTATTCATCAAAATTCCAAGTGTTTAGTTGTTGAATGGCGTGGTGCGCAGTAAGATCAAACTGTGTTGGGACAATAGAAATGTAGCCTTTTCCTAGTGCTGCTTCATCAGTGTCATCTCCGCGGTCTTCGTTTATAAATTCACCCGTGAGCCAGTAATAATCTCTCCCCATAGGACTTTGGCGTTTATCAAATTTTTCGACCCAGTGGGCTTTGGCTTGTCGACAAATCTTAATCCCTTTGATTTCTTCTTGGGGCAATAGCGGGAAGTTTACATTAAGCACAACGTCTGATGGGATTTTGTGTGCTAACGCATTGTTTACTATTTTTTTAATGAATGGTTTAAGCGGAGAAAAATCGGCAGACCAGCGAAAATCTAAAAGAGAAAAACCAATCGCGGGAACGCCTTCAATTCCAGCTTCAATAGCGGCACTCATCGTACCAGAATAAATTACATTGATTGAAGAATTTGACCCGTGATTGATTCCAGAAACGCAAAGATCAGGTTTGCGGTCTAGTAACTCACGTATGGCTAGTTTTACACAATCAGCAGGGGTGCCAGAACACTGATATTCTTTTTGCGGCCCGTCATCAACGGTAATTTCAGTGCAATAAAGGGTTGAATTAATGGTTATAGCATGACCCATTCCAGATTGTGGACTGTCGGGTGCAACTACCACGACATCTCCAATAGTATTCATAACTTCAATTAGCATGCGAATTCCAGGAGCAGTGATTCCGTCGTCATTGGTCACCAGAATTAAGGGTCTTTTGGCCATAATTTGTTTTTTAGCTAAGGTAAGAAAATAGTTCCCGAGCCTGTTAAAATCAATATAAAAAGGAAATCCTAGCTTGTGAAGAAGTGGCTAATTCAATATATTAGTTTTTAATTTTGCTTCTATGAAAAAGATTGTACTACTTGGTGCGTTGTTGACGATTGGTTTGGGGCTCGTTGCGTTTAAAAAATCAACAAGAAACCCATCCAAAGATAAATTACTCATTGAGATCGTTTCGTATGTTTTGAGTAGAGGCCATTTCTCTCCCACACAAATTGATGATGCCTTTTCTGAAAATGTGTACACTAATTACTTGAACGGTTTAGATGGCCGTCATCAGTTTTTTATTCAAGCAGACATCAATAATTTTAATACCTATAGAAAAAAAATAGACGATCAGATTAAGGCGTCTAAAATTGATTTTTTCAACCAAACCCATGAGAAGCTAAAACAGCGCATGGCACAGGTTAAAGCATTTTATCCTGCCTTATTAGAAAAGCCCTTTGATTTTTCAAATGACCAAAAAATCAATGTGGACTATGAAAATGCACCCTATGCCGGTTCCCTGACAGAACTAAAAAATGTTTGGCGTTCTTTTTTAAAGTTCAACGCACTTGGAATTTACGCTGGATTGAAAGAACGCGAACAAGATAAAGCTGTTGAAGATTCGACCTATGTTGTAAAAACAGACAGCGAACTTGAAATCGAAACACGTGATGTTCTAAAAGACGACATGAAGTACTTCTTTGAAGCACGTGACGATTTAAACCGTACCGATTACTTCTCGCTTTATGTTAACGCAATTGCATTGCAATTTGACCCTCATACCAATTACCTTGCACCAAGCGCAAAAGATCGTTTTGACCAAAATATATCGGGTAAGTTTGAAGGGATTGGCGCTCGACTCACTAAACGCAACCAAGAAATAGAAATTGTAGAAGTAATTTCTGGGGGGCCTGTTTGGCGCGGAAAACTAATTGAACCTGGAGATAAAATTTTGAAAGTAGCCCAAGTAGATGAAACGCCAGTTGATGTGGTTGGAATGCGATTGGATGATGTAATTAAACTGATAAAAGGACCAAAAGGGACCCAAGTTTTTCTTACCATCAAAAAGGTTGATGGTTCTACCACAGTCGTTCCTATTACCCGTGATGTGATTGAATTAGAAGAAGCATTTGCAAAATCTACAATCATAGAAAAAAACAACCAACGTTTTGGTTTAATTCACCTGCCCCGTTTTTATGTAGACTTTAGCGATTATGGCAACCGAAATGCAGCCACTGATGTGCGGAAAGAAATAAGAAAGCTCAAAGCACAAGGAATTGAGGGAATCGTATTTGATTTACGGAACAATGGCGGAGGTTCACTGCAAACGGTAGTAGATATGGCAGGTTACTTTATAGAAGAAGGGCCAATAGTTCAGGTGAAGTCTACAGGCGGGCAAAAACAAATCCTTTCTGATGAAGATAGTAACGTTGAGTGGGATGGCCCCTTGGTGGTTATGGTCAATGAATTCTCAGCTTCTGCATCAGAAATACTCGCAGCAGCCCTACAAGACTATAAGCGAGCCATTGTTTTAGGAAGCAAACAAACCTATGGCAAGGGTACCGTACAAAACGTCATTGATTTAAATCGGATGATTACCAACAACACCTACGGAGATTTAGGCGCAATGAAAGTAACCACCGATAAGTTTTATCGAATTAATGGAGGGTCTACACAGCTAGAAGGTGTGAAAAGCGATATAGTTTTCCCCAATCGCTATGCCTATATAGATACCGGTGAAAAAGATCAAGACAATCCGCTGGATTGGGATAGAATAACCCCAGCACTTTACAAAAAGTGGTCTTCTGGCGAACAGTATGAATATGCCATAGAACGCAGTAAAAATCGTTTATCAGACAATCCTTTTGTTCAATTGATAGATGAGCAAGCTAAATGGGTAAAGTCACGCCAAGATGACTATGATTTTACACTTAACTATGCCGACTATCTTAAGCGAAATGAAGAGCGAGACCAAAAAGCAGAGAAGTTTGAAAAATTAAAAGATTTCGAAAGTATCTTATCCTTCAAGCCCTTACCAGAAGATTTACCCTTGATTCAAAAAGATGAGGTGTCTAAGGAAAAACGTGTCCGCTGGGAAGAAAGCCTTGGGAAAGATATTTATGTTGATGAAGCCATTAATGTATTGAGTGACTTGACTAAATTCAAAATGAACAAACGGTCAATTGCACAGCTAAAACAATAGTTTGGAGCAACAAGGCATCCTGTTTAAGATTCTGCAACACCCGCTCGGTAAAATTAGCTTAGGCTACATCATTCTCGTTACTTTTTGTGCTGTATTTGCTTTTCTTTTAGCGCCAGATGGTACTGAGAACGCCAATCAAATGCATGTCTCCATTCACTCAAAACCTCCCGGATTTTCTACTGTTTTGTTGCTCGTGCCCAATCAGATTGGAGAAATCATAGAAGAGATTCCAATTTCAGATTACTACTGGGAAAAAGACAAATTGTATTATAAAAGTCTAGGTATATATACTCCCAATTACAAAACACTTGATCTTAGTAATTTCCCTTCAAACGAGTCGAAAGAAGTAATAACGCAAAAGTTCATTCAACAACGAACGTTCTATTTGGGTACAGATAAGTTTGGTCGTGACCTGCTCAGTAGGATGATGCTGGGTGCGCGTATTTCTTTAAGTATCGGTTTTGTGGCAGTACTTATTTCACTTTTGGTTGGGATTATAATTGGAGGTCTTGGCGGATTTTTTGGGGGTAGGGTTGATGCCTTCATTTTATGGCTAATCAACGTGGTGTGGAGTATCCCAAGTTTATTAATGGTTATTGCAATAACACTCGCTTTGGGCAAAGGGTTTTGGCAAGTATTTATAGCGGTTGGTTTAACCATGTGGGTTGAGGTTGCTCGCTTAGTTCGTGGACAGGTTATTTCTATAAAAGAACAAACCTTTATTCAGGCGGCAAAAGGACTAGCATATTCACCCATACGCATTTTCACCTATCATATTTTCCCTCTAATAATTCCCGCATTGATTGTTATCTCCACAGCAAACTTTGCGAGTGCAATTTTAATTGAAAGCGGTTTGAGTTTTCTAGGAATTGGTGCGCAACCCCCAACACCAAGTTGGGGTGGAATGATTAAAGACCACTTTCGCTATATTCTTTTAGGGAAAGCCTATTTGGCCATTATTCCTGGTTTAGCCATTATGAGTCTTGTGTTGGCATTTATGGTATTAGGTAATGTTTTGCGTGATGCTTTGGATGTTAAAAGCTAGTTTCGTTTAAGCGATTCCCATCTAAGTTTAGGTAAATAGCCACGAGTATAGTGAACGCTAAAAGACTTGACCCGCCGTAACTTATGAAGGGTAAGGGTATACCAATGGTAGGAACAACACCAATTGACATGCCAATATTTACAAAAAAGTGTACAAATAAAATACTCGCAACACTGTAAGCATAGGTGCGTGCGAAGTTGTTTTTTTGTGCTTCTGCTCGACTCAAAATTCGCAGGATTAAAGCACTAAACAATAGTACCACACCAGCTGAACCCATAAAGCCCCATTCTTCTCCAATGGTACTAAAAATATAGTCGGTGTGTTGTTCAGGTACAAATCCTCCTTTGGTTTGTGTTCCCTGTAAAAAGCCTTTGCCCTCCCAACCACCAGAGCCTATGGCAATTTTAGATTGATTTAGGTTGTAGCCAATACCTTGGGTATCGACTTCTTTTCCCAAAACAATATTGAAGCGATCACGGTGGCGTTGCTCAAAGATTTCATTGAAAATATAGTCTACAGAGTAGACATAGCCACTACTGAGTAAGATGGAAAGTAAGTAGGGGGAAAAGACCACCTTCTTGTTTACTTTTTTTGAGAAAAAATAGAGAGACAATACCACAAAGATGATACTCACATAAACAAAGGGTAGGGGAGCGACTAAGGTTAAAATGAAAAAGAAAATTAGTCCGCCAACAATTAAAATATAAAACGAGGGCAAGCCCTCACGAAATAACACAAATAAAAATGCGCCAAAAACTAAGGCAGACCCTGCATCGGGTTGTAATAAGATAAGCCCCATAGGGAGGGCAATAATCAAGACGACTTGTAAAAGTGAATTGAATCGTCGGAGATCAATTTGAATTTCGCTGATTAGTTTCGCAGTAGCGAGTGCAACAGCCACTTTTGCAAATTCTGCCGGTTGTAGACTAACCCCTCCGAAAGCATACCACGAACGGGCACCAGAAATGGTGCTGCCAAAAGGTAATAACCCTATCAGTAATAGAATAACAACCAGATAAATAATACTGGCAAAACGTTCAAAAACTTTTGAGGGAGCAACAAGAATAAACAGTAATGCACCTATACTAACACCGAAAAAAACAAGTTGTTTTCCAATGGAACGACTCAAGTTGAAAAGTTCAGGTTGATTGACATCAAATGTAGAAGAATAGATGTTGGTTATACCAAAGCAAACCAAGGCAAAATAAATCAGTAGCGAAACCCAGTCAAGACGAAAGTTATTATTCATTGATTTTGAACGGTTTTCCTGAAACAGGTTTCAGGTATTCTTCTTCTAAACTGCCTTCTAACATACGTTTTTCAAGCCTTTTTCTCTTCACCCCTCCTGTCAAATAATCTTCAATCATGAGACTGGCAATAGGAGCAGCCCAACGCGCCCCCCAATAACCATTCTCAATAAATACAGCAAGCGCAATTTGCGGGTTTTCTTTGGGGGCAAAAGCGACAAAAATGGAGTGGTCGGTAAGTTGGGTTCGGTTACCATCAATACGCGTAAAGTTTTCTGCAGTACCTGTTTTTCCACACACCTCTATTCCTCTAATTCTAGCAATTCGTGCAGTACCACGTTCCACTACTTTCTGCATACCGTCTATAACCACTTCAAAATGCTCTGGTGCAATACTGGTAATTTTTTTTGTGAATTGTTTTTGTAGGGTATCCCCTTCAATAGTTTTAACAAAGTGGGGAGTGTAATAAAATCCACGATTGGCAATGGCTGCTGTAAAATTTGCCAATTGTATGGGTGTGGTTAGTAATTCCCCCTGACCAATGGCATTGGATATAATTGTAGGCGCTTTCCATTGACCTTCAGAATAAGCACGATTATAGTAGGAAGCTCCGGGCACATGACCGGGTCGACCAATTGATAGGTCGTAGCCTAAATAATTTCCAAGTCCGAAACTTTTAAGGTGTTCTTTCCATTGATCTACGCCTTCTTCTGGGGTAGGGTACTTCTCAATGATGCCTTTATAGGTGTTCGAAAAATAGGTGTTACACGATTGATATATGGCTCTTGACAAGTCATTTTTAGTACCTATTCTGCAATGACACTCCATAAATGCTCCACGTGCGTAATAATGCCCCTTGTTGCAGCGAAATTTTGTTTTTGGTGTAATGACTTCTTCTTGAAGTGCAATTAGTGCGTTGAGTGTTTTAAAAGGTGATCCTGGGGGGTATTGCGCGAGTAAACCACGGTCAAAAAGCGGCTTTGCCAAGGTGTCGTTAGCCAATTTACGGTAGTTTCTTGTGCGCTGTCTTCCAACAAGTATACTAGGATCATAAGATGGTGCGTTCACCAATGCGAGTACTTCTCCTGTAGCTGGTTCAATGGCCACAATTCCACCACGTTTGTTTTGCATCAATAGTTCACCGTATGCCTGTAAATCGGCATCAAGTGTTAGTTGTATGTTTTTAGCTGGAATGGGAGCTACATCATAACTCCCTTCTTTGTAGGGTCCAATAATACGATTAAAGCGATCTTTTTGTAAAAACCGTTTTCCTTTTACCCCGCGAAGCTGTTGCTCATACGATTTCTCTACTCCCTGTCGCCCAATGATTTCTCCCAAACGATAGTATTCGTCTCGTTTTAAATCATTGTTGTTCACTTCGCTTACATAGCCTAAGACGTTAGCAGAATGATTAATTCGGTACTCGCGTAAAGACTTCTTTTGAATGAAAAAACCTTTGAACTTCCACATCTGTTCCTGAAGCTTTGCATAGGTTTCTTTAGAGATTTGGTTAACCACTACCGAGGGTAATCGTTTGGAGTAGCGTCGTGCTTTTTTTAGGTTATAGATGAGCCTTTTTTTGGTTACACCCGTAAGATCGCAAAACGCCATGGTGTCAAATGGCGAAACATTTTCGGGAATAATCATCACATCATAAGCGGGTTGATTGGCAACGAGTAATTTCCCATTTCGGTCGTAAATAAAACCACGTTCAGGATATTCAGCGATTTCAAGCACCGCATTGTTCTCAGATAAAGTTTGATAGCTTGTATTGATGACTTGGAGGTCAAGTAGCTTGTACAAAAAGATACTTGCCATTATTACTGTAATTCCTCTAAGCAAATAAATCCGAATCATCTTCTAGGTTGCAATAGGTTAAGAATAGCAGCAATTAAAATAAAACTAATGAATGTATTGGTTAAAGTTTGCTTAAAAATTACACCAAAATGTGCTAAGCTAAAATAGGCCACCAGTGTAAAGATGAATTGGTGGATAATAATCATGATGAAGAGGTATAACATCCTGTTGGTCCATAAAGTACCTGTAAACATAGCATTGGGTTGATCATAATTAGCTCCCAAAGCAAAGCGTGAAATAAGTGGGCGCATAAAAGCAATACTCAGGCAAGCAATGGTGTGTGCACCGGCAGTATGGGTGAGTAAATCTAACAAAAACCCTGTGGCAAAACCCAAAAAGATGAAACCAAACTGATCTAGTGTAAGACGGTAGGTAATTAAAATGACTAAATAGATTGCAGGGTCGCTAAACCCAAACAAGTCAACATTATCGAAGACCAGTACTTGGAAAAGTATTAGTAGAAAAGCAAGGGTAAAAAAGCGACTATAGTATTGAATCATGGAGTGCGTTCTAACAGTTCAATAATTTCTTCTCTATTCTTATTGCCAATTACATAGACATAGTTTAAGTCTGTCATGTTATTAATCAAACCTACATTGATTGAATAATACCCTCCGTTATTAGGGCGTTCAACAGTTTTTACCGTTCCAATAACGATACCCTCTGGGAAATAGGAAGACATACCGCCTGTGACCAAGGTATCGCCAACTTGAACAGAATTGATAACAGACACATCAGCCAATTCCATTTCATCAGGTGCTTTCCCTGTCCAGTACATTGAACCAAAGACATTAGAACCTTTGAACTTTGCATTTATTTTTATGTCTTGATTTAAGATTGACAAAACACTGGCATATCCATTACTGGTTTGATTCACAATTCCAACAATTCCCTGCGGGCCAATGACTCCCATTTCTTGAATAATCCCATCTTTTTCACCTTTATCAATGAGAATTATATTTCGCGCTTGGGTGAAACTATTTCTAATAATTTTAGCGGGAATCGACCAATAGTTTGGCCCTGCTAGATTCTCTTCTTCCAAAGCCAAAATCTCAGCTTTATTAAATTTCTCTAGCACAAGGTTTTTGAGTGTATTGTTTTCTTTGGAGAGTAGCGCATTTTGATTCACCAAATCCATGTAATTTTTTAAATTATCAAAAGGTTGATGAATTATACCAGAAATAAACAAACTGCTTTTGGAAAGTCTACTTTTATGATAGGCACTTTGACTACTTGAAAAAGCAAGGCCTAGGGCAAAAAGAAAGAGGAAGAGCAAAAAGTTCTTATAGCGAATGATGGCATTTAAAACCCATTGCATAAGCTATCTATTTAAGCAAAATCGTTCTAAAGCGATCAATATTTTTCAAGGCAATTCCTGTACCACGCACAACAGCTTGTAGAGGATCTTCTGCAATATAAACCGGCAAATCGGTTTTTAGTGATATACGTTTGTCTAAGCCACGCAGCATAGAACCACCACCCGCAAGATAAATCCCTGTGTTGTAAATATCAGCAGCTAATTCAGGTGGTGTTTGTGAGAGGGCTTCCATGATTGCATCTTCAATACGCAAAATAGATTTGTCTAACGCACGCGCCACCTCTCGGTGAGAAACCATAGCTTGTTTGGGTTTTCCCGTTAGTAAGTCTCGCCCTTGAACAGACATTTCTTCTGGTGGATTTTCTAAATCTTCAAGTGCTGCGCCAATATTGATTTTTATTTTTTCTGCTGTTCGTTCACCCACATAGAGGTTGTGCTGACGACGCATGTAATACACTATATCATTAGTGAAAACATCACCTGCAATTTTAACCGACTTATCGCAAACAATACCCGAGAGAGCAATTACAGCAATTTCTGTGGTTCCACCACCTATATCAACAATCATGTTTCCTTTGGGTTGTTTGATGTCAATGCCTATTCCAATGGCAGCAGCCATGGGCTCATGAATCAAATACACCTCTTTCCCGTTGACTCGTTCTGCCGATTCACGAACCGCGCGCATCTCTACTTCAGTAATACCAGATGGGATACAAATCACCATTTTAAGTGAAGGGGTTACCAAACGTCGTTTAAGCGTAGGAACACTTTTAATGAGCATGCTAATCATTTGCTCCGAGGCATTAAAATCAGCAATTACCCCGTCTTTTAGCGGGCGAATGGTTTTAATGTTTTCATGGGTTTTTCCTTGCATCATGCTGGCTTCTTGACCAATCGCAATTACTTTATTGCTTGATCGGTCCATTGCCACAATTGAAGGACTGTCTACCACTACCTTATCTTTATGGATAATTAGTGTGTTCGCTGTGCCTAAATCAATAGCGATTTCTTCAGTTAGAAAATCAAAAAATCCCATGTAATTCCCTGTAATTAATGCCGTTTCTCAAAGTTAATAAAAATTAATGTTTAAAATGGCGGATTCCAGTGAATACCATTGACATCTTTTGGGCATTGCAATAATCAATCGATAATTGATCTTTAATAGACCCTCCGGGTTGAATTACAGAACGGACTCCTGCAGTGTAGGCTATTTCTACACAATCTGGGAATGGGAAGAAGGCATCACTCGCCATGACCGCTCCATTAAGGTCAAAGCCAAAGCTACTCGCTTTTTCAATGGCTTGTCTTAGGGCGTCTACACGAGAGGTTTGTCCTGTACCAGAAGCAAGTAGTTGACCGTTTTTTACTAAAACAATGGTATTGGATTTGGTGTGTTTACAAATCTTTGATGCAAAAAGCAGGTCCTGAATTTCTTCTTTTGATGGCGCTATATCAGTTGCGATTGATAAATGTTCTTCACTATCGGTAACATTGTCTCGGTCTTGAACTAGGTAACCGTTTAAACATGTACGGATGGTTTTATCTTCGAGTTTTGCTTCTTTTTGAATGAGTAAAATGCGGTTTTTCTTGCTTTTTAGTAGTTCAAGGGCCTGTGCATCAAAAGAAGGGGCGATAACCACTTCGCAAAAGAGATCATTGATCTTCTCTGCAGTAGCAAAATCGATGGTTTTGTTGGCAATTAATACCCCACCAAAAGCAGAAACAGGATCACCCGCCAAAGCGGCTTCATAAGCATCTACTAATTTTTCTCTTGTGGCAAAGCCACAAGCGTTGTTGTGTTTTAAGATTGCAAAGGTTGGTGCGCCTTCATAAAACTCTAACATCAAATTCACAGCAGCATCAATATCCAAGAGATTATTATACGAAACTTCTTTCCCGTGTACTTGTTCAAGTAGCTCGTTTAGCGTCCCATAAAATGTTCCCTCTTGGTGTGGATTTTCACCATAACGCAATGTTTTTGCTTCTTGCTGGCTAAGTTTTAATGCAGTAGACGCTTTTGTATCGGCATTAAAATAATTGAAAATAGCACTGTCATAATGTGATGAAATTTGAAAGGCTTTGGTAGCAAAGCGTTTGCGGTCTTCTCGCGAAGGGGCTCCTTGGGTTGAAACCAATAAGTCCAACACTTCTTGATAGTCGTTTTTGTCTGACACACACAAAACATCAGCAAAGTTTTTTGCAGCAGCTCGAATTAGTGAAATCCCACCGATATCAATTTTTTCGATGATATCTTGCTCGCTTGCACCAGAGGCAACAGTTTTTTCAAAAGGATATAGGTCAACAATAACCAAGTCTATCTGAGGGATTTCATATTGTGCTAACTCTTCTTGGTCAGCTGCTGTGTTTTGGCGGTTAAGGATTCCTCCAAATACTTTTGGGTGCAGGGTTTTAACGCGTCCTCCAAGAATAGAAGGGTATGAGGTGATGTCTTCAACTGCGACTACCTCAATGCCTAAATCGCGAATGAATTTTTCAGTTCCCCCTGTTGAGTAAATAGTTACTCCTTGTCGGTTGAGTTCTTCAACTATTGGGGCGAGGCCTTCTTTATCAAAAACAGAAATAAGTGCAGAAGTGATTTTTAATGAAGTGTTCATTTAAGCTGTAATTAAAATAGTTTTTCGGCAATTGCCGCATTGAGTTGTTCAAGAAATTGTGCGTCTTCCTGAGAAAAAGCGTTTATGCTATTTGAATCGATATCTATTTGGCCAACATTGTCTCCATTGACAAAAAGAGGAATAACGATTTCAGACTTTACGTGAATGTCACAAGCAATATAGTTGTCTTGGGCTGTAACATCATCTACCAAGAAATTTTCATGGGATACTGCAACCTGACCACAAATTCCTTTTCCAAAGGGAATTACGTCATGGTCTGTAGGGATACCCGCAAACGCTTTGAGGTGTAGGGTTTGCTTTTCGTGATTTGCCATGTAAAACCCCACCCAATCGTAATGATTTACCTCATTTTGCAAATAACTGCAAATGCGTTCCATAGTGTTGTAACGATCTTCTGATGGCTCAGCCAAAATGTTTTGGCAATGCGTTAAAAGGCTTGTGTAATTAACCACGAATTTTTTTTCAAAAATAATGAATTAAGCTGCTATTAATTAAGCTAGAATGCCATTTATTTATGCACTACTTCCTAACAAAAAAGATTCTATTTTTACAGTATGAAACAAAGGGTACAAATTCTTGGCATGACATGCCAAAACTGCCGCGCAGGAGTGGAAAAAAAGCTAGCAGCTATTCAGGGCGTGTCTAATGTATCGGTAAGTTTAGAAGATGCTGCAGCGAATTTTGAAACTGAGAACCTTCTTAGCACAGTCGCTCTAGAGGAGGTATTGGGGTCAAAATATACCGTTAACATTTTTGATGAACAGAATGCAGGGGCTGATGAACCCTCAAAGTGGAAACAATTAAAACCTTTATTTCTCATTTTTGGTTATGTAATTGCTGGGAGCTTGCTCCTTGCTCAATCTCAAGGGCTAGCAGTTTTCATGCAATATTTTATGGGACTGTTTTACATTGTTTTCAGTTTTTTTAAATTTTTAGATTACACCAGTTTCCCAAGTTCATTTAGACAATACGATCCTATAACTAAAGTTTTTCCATTCTATGGCTGGTTGTATCCTTTCATTGAGACTGCCCTTGGTCTAGCCTTTTTGTTGTCTTTCCAGTTAGAAATTGCCCTTTGGGTTACCTTATTCATTTTGGGCAGCACAACTTTTGGGGTAATACAACAGCTTAGGAAAAAAAATACAATTCAGTGCGCATGTTTGGGCACCGTATTAAATTTACCCATGACAGAGGCAACTCTTGTGGAGAACACCATAATGTTGCTAATGGCACTTGGCATGCTATTTGGGTAAAGATTTATTCGTATTTTTGCATTGAAAATCAACATAATGAAACAACTTCGCAGCATTCTATTGCTTTTACTTTTCTTGCATAGCAAGATTGGTGTAGCATTAAATGTACACTACTGCGGAGGCCATGTTGCTGTTATTTCTTGGGCCTATTCGCCTGAGAATTGTGGCATGGAAATGAAAAAAAGTTCAAGTGAACTTCCTCGCTTTTCCGCTAAACATTGTTGTGATGATGACCTTGTTGTTGAACAAAACTCAGAAGATCAAAAGCAACCTGATCAAGAAGATAGGCACATAGTAGCCAACTTGACACAACCTGTGTTTCAAGACACGAATTCGTGGTCTTATACCAACCAACAGCTTGTATTTTCTGTTTACAACCCCCCTCCCAAATTAAAACAGTACAAACTCAACTGTTCCTTTATTTTTTACGGCTAATGTGAATACTAAAGTTAGCCCCACACTAGTATTCATCTATTTACCGTAAACAATGAAAAAATTATTCTTATTATTCAACCTAATTTCGGCGACCACTTTGGTAGCCCAAACAGCTATTAATGGGCAAGTTCTTGTCCAAGAAAACAACGAGACCTATCCTTTAGAAGGGGTAGCTATTTTTTGGCTTGACACCCAAGAAGGAACCGTTTCAAACGCAGAGGGAGCATTTACCTTAGACCGTGTTCCAAATACAGACCAATTGGTTTTGAAGTACCTAGGATTTAAAACAGATACTTTAACAGTAAGTTCTGATAAAAAAATCTTCCATTTTATGAATGAAGATATGGGTGAACGCTTGAATGAAGTTGAGTTGACGCAACGCCGAAAGGCAATGCAAAAATCCTATTTTGAGGCTCAGAACATGATAAAGGTAAACAGCGAGGAACTCCTCAAGGCCGCTTGCTGTAATTTGTCTGAGAGTTTTGAGACCAATCCTTCAATTGATGTTAATTTTTCTGATGCCTTAACAGGAACAAAGCAAATTAAAATGCTTGGCCTCTCAAGTCCGTATCTCCTTATTACAGAAGAAAACATTCCCTCTGTGCGTGGAGCATCGCAAATTTATGGGTTAACCTATACCCCGGGGACTTGGATTGAAAGTATTCAAATTACCAAAGGTGCGGGTAGCGTAACCAATGGCTTTGAGAGTATAGCTGGGCAAATAAATACAGAGTTAAAAAAACCGTTTTCAGACGATCCTTTGTTTGTTAATCTCTTTGCATCTATTAACGGAAGACAAGAAGCAAATTTTCACTGGAATAAAAAGGTAAGCCCAAAATGGAGCACTGGTATTTATGTTCACGGAAACCAGCGCAACTTGATTACCGACCAAAACCAAGATAATTTCTTAGACCTGCCATTGTCAAAACAAGTGAATTTATTGAACCGTTGGCAATATACTGACGCAGAAAAAGGATGGGTTAGTTTTGCAAGTCTTCGCTATTTAGATGATCAGAAGCAAAGCGGCTCAACAGACTTTAACCCTGCAACAGATCGGGGTAGTTCCTCGCTATGGGGCAGCGAAATAAATACGAAGCGTTTAGATGCATCGGTAAAAGCAGGCTATGTTTTTCCTCTGTTAACCTATCAAAGTTTCGGTTTTCAAGCCGCCTATAGCCGTCACGATCAAGAAGCTTATTTTGGGTTACGCCAGTATAATATAGTACACGATAGCTTTTTTGGAAACCTGTTGTTTAATTCAATCTTGGGAAACACACGCCATAAATTCAAAACGGGGATTAATTTAGGGTGGGATCACTACCAAGAGTTAGTAGACAATACCTACTTTGAACGGACAGATCGTGTTCTTGGCGCTTTTTTTGAATATACTTTTGACAGTTTAGCACAGTGGAATATTGTTGCAGGGCTTCGAATTGACAACCACAATAACCTAGGAACTTTTGTGACGCCTCGTTTGCACGTGCGTTATACACCCTGGGAAAGAGCCGCGTTGCGTTTTTCTGTTGGGCAAGGGCGAAAAGCAGCAAATATCTTTGCTGAAAATCAATCCCTCTTTGCTACGAATAGAAGCATAGATTTACAAACCAATGGGGGAAGCATTTATGGTCTTCGACCTGAAAAAGCATGGAACTACGGAGGGAGTTTTCAGCAAGGCTTTAGCTTGTTTAATAAACAAGGTGACCTTACGGTAGATTATTACCGGACACAGTTTCAAGACCAAGTGGTTGTGGATTGGGAAACAGCGCGTTTTATTCGCTTTTATAATTTAGAGGGGGAAAGTTTTGCCAACAGTTTCCAACTGTCTCTAGATTATGCTCCTTTTGAAAACACAGCCTTCCGCTTTGCCTATAAAAACTATCAGGTGAAAACTACGTTTACCAACGGATTGCAACAACGACCCCTTCAGCCTGAAAATCGATTTTTTGCAAATGCAGAATACAATAACGTTACTGAAGAAGGAAAGGGTTGGCGTTTTGATGCTACCTATCACTTTGTTGGCAGTCAACGACTACCAGAAAACCCAAGAGATGGCCTTGCTGCAATGGCAGGAGCCTATGGCCTTTGGAACGCACAAATTAGTCGGGTGTTTTCTCCGCGTTTTGAAGTATATTTAGGGGGAGAAAACTTAACAAAAGTTCAGCAAAACAATCCTATTATTGGGGTTGATCGACCTTTTGGTCGAGATTTTGATGCAAGCTTGGTATATGCTCCAGTCTTTGGTCGTATGATTTATGCTGGATTACGTTTAAAATTAAAATAAATAAATATGAGAAAGATTATTTTTTTGCTTTTTGCCCTAGCACCGTTGGCATTATTTGCCCAAAAGAAAGACATTAAAAAGACAAGTTTTGAGGTTAATGGCGTTTGTGGAATGTGTAAAGCACGTATTGAAAAAACTGCCTTTGGGATTAAGGGAGTTAAGATCGCATCATGGGATATTCCTACCCATCAATTCACCATTCTGTATGATGCCAATAAAGTAAGTTTAGAAAATGTTCATCAAGCGATTGCAGCTGCAGGACACGATACACCCCTTGCAACTGCACCAGACGAAGTGTATGAAAACCTTCCGATGTGCTGCCTTTATGACCGCAAGAAAAAAGAAGAATAAAAAAAGCGACCCTAGGGTCGCTTTTTCGTTTTACTGCTAAGAAATTTTCCCGTGTACAAATCCTATTGCACCTGCACCAATCGCGGTCATTAGTGCTCCCACAAGAACGTCTTTTAACAGATCAACGTAGGCAATATCTCCGTTATAAGCGAAAGAATGCCAACTTAGCGCATAGAGTAGCCCTAGCGTTAAACCACCTCTAAAGCCTGCTTTAAAGTTGGTTACATGTGCCCAGCGGAAAAATTACTGCGTAAATAAACATGTAGAATAAACAACCAAGAAAAATACCAAGAGGTGATTCTTCTCCCGTGGTCATTTCCGGAAATAAATATCCGTAAACTAACCAGCCCAGTAGGTAGTAGACAATGGTGCCTGCAATACCTGAAATAAGTACATTTTTGTTCATAATGAATAAGATTAAGGTTTATATAAATGTACAAATAAATTTTTTGCATAAAAAAAACCGCTCATTATGAGCGGTTTATCTATTTTAAAGGGATAAGATATTACATCATACCGGGCATTCCTCCACCCATTGGTGGCATACCTGCAGCGGCTGGTGCATCTTCTTTAATATCCATTAAAGCACATTCTGTGGTGAGAATCATTCCTGCTACTGAAGCAGCATTTTCTAAAGCAACACGTGTTACTTTCTTAGGGTCTATGATTCCTTCTTTTAACATGTCTACATAAGTTCCCTCTTTGGCATTGTATCCAAAGTTTTGATCGCCTTCTATCACTTTAGCGACAACTACAGAACCTTCTCCACCAGAGTTAGACACAATAGTTCGTAAAGGTGCTTCAACTGCAGAGTTGATGATTTGAACACCTGTTCCTTCATCAGCATTAGCTGTGGATAGGCCTTCAAGACTCTTCTTGGCATTTAGCAAAGCAACTCCACCACCAGCAACAATACCCTCTTCTACTGCAGCGCGTGTGGCGTGCAATGCATCATCTACGCGATCTTTCTTTTCTTTCATCTCTACTTCAGATGGCGCTCCAACATAAAGAACAGCAACACCACCAGACAATTTAGCCAATCGCTCTTGCAATTTTTCCTTGTCGTAGTCTGAGGTTGAATTTTCTATTTGAGCTTTAATTTGCCCTACACGAGCCTCAATATTTTCGGCTGCACCGGCACCATTAACAACAGTTGTGTTGTCTTTGTCAATGGTCACTTTCTCGGCAGTTCCTAGCATCTCGAGTGTAGTGTTTTCAAGGGTGAATCCACGTTCTTCAGAAACTACAGTTCCACCGGTTAGAATTGCAATATCTTCGAGCATTGCTTTACGACGATCACCAAAACCTGGTGCTTTTACAGCAGCAATTTTTAAGGCGCCACGTAATTTGTTAACCACTAGGGTTGCCAGCGCTTCTCCGTCAACATCTTCAGCAATAATAAGCAAAGGTTTGCCAGTTTGTGCTACTGGCTCTAATACTGGTAGAAGATCTTTCATTGAAGAAATCTTCTTGTCGTAGAGTAAAATGTAAGGCGTTTCTAAATCAGCCTCCATTTTTTCTGAGTCCGTAACAAAGTAGGGCGATAGGTAACCGCGGTCAAACTGCATTCCTTCTACAACATCAACATAAGTATCGGTTCCTTTAGCTTCTTCTACAGTAATTACACCTTCTTTTCCTACTTTTTCAAAGGCTTCTGTGATCAGGCTTCCAATGGTCTCATCATTATTGGCTGAGATACTGGCCACTTGTTTTATTTTTTCAGAAGAGTCTCCTACTTCAACCGACTGGCTTCCCAATTCACTCACAATGGCATCTACTGCTTTGTCGATACCTCGTTTTAAGTCAAGTGGGTTTGCGCCAGCGGCAACGTTTTTCAATCCTTCTTTTACGATTGCTTGGGCGAGAATGGTAGCTGTAGTGGTACCGTCACCTGCTAGGTCGTTGGTTTTAGAAGCTACTTCTTTCACCATTTGTGCACCCATATTTTCTAAGGTGTCTTCCAATTCAATTTCTTTGGCTACAGTTACACCATCTTTGGTTACATGTGGCGCACCAAAAGCTTTGCTAATGATAACATTTCTTCCTTTGGGACCAAGGGTGACTTTTACTGCATTTGCCAATGCATCTACACCGCGTTTTATGCCGTCTCTTGCAGCAATATCAAATTCAATTTTTTTTGCCATGATGATTTTATCTTTTTAATGAATTAAACAATAGCAAGAATATCAGCTTCTTTCATGATCAGGTAATCGCCTCCTTCATGACTTAATTCTGTTCCTGCATATTTTCCGTAAAGAACTGTGTCGCCCACTTGAACAGTAATGGGATTGTCTTTAGTTCCTGGACCAACTGCAACTACTGTTCCTCGTTGGGGTTTCTCTTTTGCAGTATCGGGAATAATTATACCCGAAGAAGTCGTTGTTTCTGCAGCAGCGGGTTCTACGAGAACGCGATCTGCTAAGGGTTTAATGTTTAATTTACTCATATTATTTAAGTTTTACGGATTGTTGTTTTCAGAAACTATGCCAACCGGATAGCTGTCAGTAATGGGTAAAAAAAAATGCCAGCTTGTCATGAAACTGGCATTTCTCTAATTTTTTTTCTTTGTTATTCCAGTGGGCTATCTGCTGGGCTTTCAGGAATTTCTTCTGGAATAACTTCAGGAATTGTTTCAGGGATTGTTTGTTCTGTTGCTGCATCAATTAGTTTTGATTCACCAGCTACGGGTGTATTGCCTGTATCAAGACCGAAGTTCGATAAAAGAATGAGTACAAGTAATAATGTTGCCAAGATCCAAGTACTGCGATCGAGGAAATCTGTAGTTTTTTGAACACCACCTAGTTGCTGCCCACCGCCGCCAAAAGAAGATGAAAGTCCTCCACCTTTTGGGTTTTGAACCATGACAACCAATATGAGAAGGAAACAAACGATTAGAATGAGGGTGATAAATATTGAAAAAGTACTCATGACTTAACTGTTTTGCTGTAATTGTTTTATGCGCTTAATTTGGTCTGCAAAGAAAGTATTTTTTTCTGGATATTTCAAACTTAATATTTTGTAGGCATAGAGGGCTTTCTTGTATTTTTTTTGTTGCAAATACACTTTTGCAAGTGTCTCGGTCATTAACTCCTCTTTATTGAATTCGTTATTTTCTGACAGATCAACTTTGGGCTGGTCCTGTCTAACTGGTGGAATCTTGGGTTGATTTTCCAAGAAAGTATCAATGAGTTTGATTTTATCTTCTAAAGAACTTTTTGCAGGTTTGGCTTCAATCTTTCCTTTCGAGGAATAGATTACCCACTCAGAAAAACTCATGGTCTTTGGCTCCTGTTTCTTCGCTTTTTTCTTTTTTTCTGGGGGATTGGGTTTTACTTGTTCAACCGTTTCTGCGGTTTTTGTACTTTCTTTTGGTGTAGTGTTTTCTACAGATTGTTTTTTTTCATCAACTAAGGAAACAGTTGGTTGAACTTTTTTGGTGACAATACGTAAGTTTTCCTTTTTATTATCCTCCGTTTTATTTTCTTCCAACCAAAAATGGAGCTTGTTCCTCTCTGGTGAGAGAATGGCGGTTTTTTTTAAAATTAAATTGAAGTTGTATTGCTCTTGTGCCTTTAAGCTTTTGAGATAGTGGGCATAGGCCGATTGGAAATAAGGATATCTGTAGGTGATCTTTTCAAAAGCTTTGCGCTGTTCTTCGCTTTTGGGATCGTAATTAAGCAATAAATTGGTGTATTCTTGTGCGTTCATTTGCCTACCATTTTGCTAGCGATGCATTGAAGATGTCTTGGGTTATACGTTCAAAAATCTCTTTATTCGCTTCGTTTTTTATATCAAATAATTGTTTGTTGGCATCAAAATCGAAGAAAAACGAAAAACGTTTTTCAAAAGAGTCGTCTTCATTCTTGGTGTTGGTGTATCGAAGATTGACTTCCATGGTTAAACGGTTTTGTGCTGCGGTATTGTTGGCGGTAGAAGTGGTTGGTGTTATACTGTATTTAGTAATTTCTCCTTCATACACCAAGTCACCGTTAATTTTGACCAGGTTGAGGTTGGTTTGATTGAGAATCAAATCTTGAAGTGCGATGGTGAATTCTTGGTCTAAGCCAGGTTCTACTGTAGATCCCGGTCTATTCCCTGCTTCATTGATAAAGTAGTTTACCTGAAAGGTCTCTGTTCCTGCTGGAATTGAAGCGCCAGTAAACGAGTAGATGCCGCATTGGGCAAATAGGCCACAAACAATGATAACACTTAGAAAAAGAATGGATCTATTCATCATCGTCATTTAAGTCGTATTGTTTTATTTTTCGATACAAGGTTCGCTCTGAAATGCCCAACTCATCAGCTGCCATTTTTCGTTTACCATTACTTCGTTCCAATGCTTTTTTAATCATTTCAATTTCTTTGTCGAGTAGGGACAAAGGTTCTTCTGCTTCAATGGTTTCTACATAGCTGTATTGATCTTCGTTTCGCTGCTGTGGAACGTCAACTTCTGGGTTCATTACCGTTAAGGTAGGATTCTCTTTGTTGTCTTCAAACGATTCATTGCCATAAATTTTTTGAATCAGGCCATCGCGTTCCTCCGAGCTGATGTCTTGGTTCATCAGTTCAAGGGTGAGTTTTTTTAAATCGTTGAGGTCGTTTTTCATGTCAAAAAGGACCTTGTAAAGGATCTCGCGTTCTGATGCAAAGTCACTTTGGTCTTTTTTGTTGTCTACCAAGGCGGGGAGTTGTGACCCCATATTAGGAAGGTAAGGACGAAGGGTAGTACCCGAAAGCAAACGGTCTTGCTCAAGTACCGACATTTGCTCTGCTACATTTCGCAGTTGGCGAATATTACCATTCCAGTTGTATTGTACCAAAAGCGCTTGGGCTTCATCGTTAAGGCGCAAAGTTGGCATGCGGTATTTCTGGGCAAAATCGGCAGCAAACTTTCGGAATAATAACGGAATGTCTTCTTTCCGATTTCGTAGTGCTGGTAAATGGATTTCAACGGTACTTAGGCGATAATAGAGATCTTCACGAAATTTATTTTTTTGTATGGCTTCGCGCATATTGACATTGGTAGCCGCTACAATTCGCACATTTGTGGTTTGAACTTTAGAAGAACCAACTTTAATAAACTCCCCTGTCTCCAGTACACGTAAAAGGCGAACTTGGGTAGCTAGTGGAAGTTCCCCAACTTCATCCAAAAAAATGGTTCCGCCATCGGCTACTTCAAAGTAACCACTACGAGTGGAGGTAGCACCTGTAAAAGCCCCTTTTTCATGACCAAATAGTTCGCTATCTATGGTACCCTCTGGAATAGCACCACAGTTAACCGCAATGTATTTGGCATGTTTTCGGTGAGAGTTTTGATGGATGATTTTTGGAATGTTTTCTTTCCCTACACCACTCTCTCCAGTAACCAATACAGAAATGTCTGTTCCTGCAACACGCAAGGCTTTTTCTAAAGCACGATTGAGCCCTTGGCTGGTGCCAATGATTCCAAAACGTTGCTTTATACTTTGTAGGTTTTCCATAGTATAGTTATATTGATTCTGAGCTGCCTACTGCAGTACCCAAAAGGGTGGCAGAGGTACAATCTTCTATTTTTACATCCACATAATCACCTACCTTATAATCTTCTTTAGGGAATACCACAACGGTATTTTGTGTTGTGCGACCACTCCAAAAGTCATCTGAACGTTTAGACGCTTTCTCTATAAGTACGCATACCGTTTTCCCTAAAAACGCTTCGGTGCGGTAACGACTGTGCTCTTGTTGTTTGGCAATTATTTCGTTCAATCGCCTTTTCTTTACATCGGCAGTAACATCGTCTTCCATTTTACGTTCTGCTAGTGTTCCTGGGCGCTCTGAGTATGCAAACATGAAACCAAAATCATATTTAACATAGTCCATCAAGCTTAGGGTGTCTTGATGATCTTCTTCGGTTTCAGTTGGAAATCCTGCAATCATGTCTTGAGAGATTGCACAATCAGGGATAATTTTTCGAATATTATCGATTAAATCAAAATATTCTTGACGGGTGTGCAAGCGATTCATTTTCTTTAAAATTCGGTCACTACCCGATTGCACAGGAAGATGAATGTAGTTGCAAATATTTGGATATTTCGCCATGGTATGGAGAACATCTACTGTCATGTCTTGTGGGTTAGAGGTGGAAAAACGGAAACGCATGCGAGGATGTGCTTCTGCTGCCATCGCCAAAAGTTGCGAAAAATCTACCGCTGTTTTTTGTTGTAGGGGAGTGGCTTTTGAAAAATCTTTTTTTAGTCCACCACCATACCAAAGGTAGCTATCGACATTTTGCCCTAAGAGGGTAACTTCTTTAAAGCCACGCTCGGCAAGGTCATTGATTTCTTGTAGAATACTTTTTGGATCGCGACTTCTTTCACGACCTCTGGTGAAGGGAACAACGCAAAAGGTACACATATTGTCGCAACCACGTGTAATGGAAACAAATGCACTTACCCCATTACTATCAATTCGAATTGGAGCAATATCTCCATAGGTTTCTTCCTTAGAGAGGATAACATTCACTGCATCGCGTCCTTCATCTACTTCATTTAAAAGATTGGGAAGGTCTTTGTAAGCATCAGGACCAACCACCATGTCAACAATCTTTTCTTCTTCCAAGAATTTGTGTTTTAAACGCTCGGCCATACACCCCAGAACCCCTACTTTCATGTTGGGATTGATCTTTTTTACTGCATTGAATTTTTCTAAGCGTTTTCGAACGGTAAGTTCAGCCTTTTCACGAATGGAGCAGGTGTTGACTAATATGAGGTCCGCAGTATCCATTTTTGAGGTGGTTTCATACCCTTCTTTTGCAAGAATTGAGGCCACCACCTCGCTGTCAGAAAAATTCATCTGACAACCGTAGGATTCAATATAAACCGATTTGTCACTGTTTTTAGTCGTATGACCGTTTTCAATGACAACACCATCGGTCTCAGGAGTAATTTTTTTCGAAAGGCTTTCTTCCATTGAATTTTAAATAATTTTTTGCTTTGGTTAGAATTGCGCTGCAAAAACAATACAAAAGTAATCAATTACCGTCATTTTGTCATGTTTTCTAGGCAGGTCCTTTTTTCTCTTGTTTCTTTCTAAATTTTAGGCAGTATACTGTGCTTTTCGCATGGAAGTATCGAACTCGATTTACATTTAAAATTTGAGTCGAAGAAAAATTCACCTACTTTTGCCTTAATAAAAACCTTCTATGGCAAAGAATTTAGTTATTGTTGAGTCCCCAGCAAAGGCGAAAACAATTGAGAAATTTTTAGGTAAAGATTACAAGGTAGCTTCTAGTTTTGGTCACATCGCCGATTTACCTTCAAAAGAGTTAGGTGTAAATGTAGATGGAGATTTTTTACCCAAGTACATCGTCTCTTCCGACAAGAAAAAAGTGGTTAGCGAATTAAAATCGTTGGCAAAGAAAGCCGATACGGTTTGGCTTGCGAGTGATGAAGACCGAGAAGGAGAAGCCATTGCATGGCATTTGGCCAACACCCTTAAACTAAAAGGAGAAAATACCAAGCGTATTGTTTTCCATGAAATTACCAAAAATGCAATTCTCAAAGCCATTGAGACGCCACGTGATATTGATTACAATTTGGTGAATGCCCAACAAGCGCGTCGTGTTCTAGACCGTTTAGTGGGGTATGAATTATCACCTGTGCTATGGCGAAAAGTTAAAGGAGGTCTTTCTGCTGGACGGGTTCAGTCTGTTTCGGTACGATTAATTGTAGAGCGCGAAAGAGAAATAAAAGCATTTGTTCCTGTGTCTATGTTTAAAACCCAAGCTGAGTTTTTAACGAATGACAAAAAGCCAATTAAGGCGAATCTCAACACAACATTTGACGATTCTGAAGCAGTAGAAGCATTTTTACAAAAAAACAAGGCGGCTAATTTTAGTGTTTCCTTAAAAGAGACCAAACCTGCTAAAAAAAGCCCAACAGCACCTTTTACAACGTCTACCTTACAACAAGAGGCAGCGCGAAAATTATTTTTCTCAGTTAGTAAAACCATGACCTTGGCGCAACGTCTGTATGAGTCTGGACTCATTACTTACATGCGAACTGATAGTGTAAACCTTTCAAAAGAAGCACAGAATGCAGCTTTAAGTGAAATTGAAGCACGTTACGGAGCAGATTATGCACAAGCACGGAACTTTAGAAACAAAAGTAAAGGAGCGCAAGAGGCACACGAAGCAATTCGACCAACCGATTTACGACGCGATAAAGTAGCGGTTGATTATGATCAAATGCGATTGTATGAGTTAATTTGGAAGCGCACCATCGCTTCACAAATGAGTGATGCTAAGCTCGAGCGCACCGTATTAAAGATTAATGCAGATCAACACAATGAAACCTTTACTGCACGTGGTGAAATCCTCACTTTTGAAGGATTTTTAAAGGTTTATCTCGAAGGAGTTGACGATGATGAAGAAGAAGCACAAGGAATCCTTCCACCAGTAAATGAAGGTGATGATTTGCAATTGAAAAGCTTGGTGTCTACCCAGCGCTTCTCTCGACCGCCCTATCGATTTACTGAGGCTTCACTAGTTAAAAAATTAGAAGAATTGGGCATTGGTCGTCCTTCTACCTATGCCCCTACAATTTCTACGGTGCAGAACCGAGGATATATAGCTAAAGGAACAATTGAAGGCACGCAACGTTCCTACCAACAGTTTTCACTTGAGAATGGAGCAGTCGAATTGAGTCGATTAACAGAGATGGTCGGTTCTGACAAGGGAAAACTTGTTCCAACGGATATTGGCATGATTGTCAATGACTTTTTGGTCAATAATTTTGAAGATATTCTCGATTACAACTTCACAGCGCAAGTAGAACAAAATTTTGATGAAATTGCCGAAGGAAAAGAGGATTGGGTTAAAATGATAAAAGGTTTTTATGGCGATTTTCAATCGACTGTAAACCACGTTAAAGAACACGCAGAACGTGAATCTGGCGAGCGTATTTTAGGGAAACATCCTGACAATGGTCGTACGGTGAAGGTGAGATTAGGGAAATTTGGCCCTATTGCTCAAATTGGCGATGCTGATGATGAAGAAGCAGTGGTATTTGCCAGTTTAAACCAAGATCAGCAATTAGACACCATAACGTTTGAAGAGGCGTTAGAGTTGTTTCAACTACCAAAAGACTTCGGTGAATATGATGGTGAAATCATTAGCGTAAACAATGGCCGCTACGGGCCTTATGTTAAGTTTGGAAGCACATTTGTCTCCTTGCCAAAAGGGAAAAACCCAATGGAAGTAGACCGTGACTTGGCCATACAGCTAATTGAAGAAAAGAAAAAAGCAGATGCTCCTATTTACACGCATAATAATTTACCTGTCACAAAAGGAGTAGGGCGTTTTGGTCCTTTCATAAAGTGGAGTGGTATGTTTATCAATGTGAACAAGAAATATGATTTTGATAACCTTTCTGATGAAGATATAGTGACGTTGATCGAAGAAAAGATCCAAAAAGAGAAAGATAAGGTAATTCACAATTGGGAGGAAGAAGGGATTCGTGTTGAAAAAGCCCGCTGGGGACGTTCCAATATTATTCAAGGAAAAATTAAAGTAGAACTGTCTAAAGACATTGATCCTACAAAAATCACGCTAGAAGAAGCAAAAAAGCGTTTAGAAGCCAAACAGCCAAAAAAGAAAAAGGCTACAACGAAGCGAAAAACAAAAAAATAAATGAGTTTAGATTTCCTTACTCCTGTTGATGATACTGTGTTGGGTGTTGCCTCTTTGCTTCCCAAACAGGTCATCGGGAAATCAATTCAAGTCCATACAGAAAAGCAAGGGTTTCCTGAGCTAAAAGAAGTGCGTTTAGCCATTATAGGAGTTCAAGAAAGCAGAAACAGTTACTATCCCGTTATGGAATATGACATGGACGCTTTTCGAAGAGAATTTTATCAGCTTTACCCAGGCAATTGGTCTGTGAATATTGCAGACTTGGGGGATTTGCCTTCTGGTGAAACAACCGAAGATACTTATCACGCATTATCTGCCATTTGCAGTTACCTTAAACAAATTAATGTTATTCCCATTGTGTTGGGCGGTAGCCAAGACTTAACCGTTGCCCTCTATCGTTCATTTAGTGAGCACAACCAGTGGGTTAATATTGTCTCTGTTGATAATCGTTTCGATTTTTCTCAAGAAGAGGAATTAATCTCTGGTAGGTCATACATGAGTGAAATTATCATGGAAACCCCCAGTAAACTGTATAATTTCACCAATATAGGTTACCAATCTTACTTAATTGCGCAAGAAGAACTTGATTTGATGGACAAACTCTTTTTTGAAGCCTATCGATTAGGACATGTTCTCGATCAACCCCAAACTACAGAGCCTGTTTTTAGAGAGGCAGATATAGTGAGTTTTGACATGAAAGTATTAAGTGGTGTAGCCAGTGGTAATTATCCCAATGGAATGCCCAACGGGATAGATTCCAGAACAATTTGTGCACTTGCCCGCTATGCCGGAATTAGTGATAAAGTAAGCATGCTAGGCTGTTTTGATTTAAGTAATGCTTTAATATTCCATAAATTATTGGCGCAAATCGTTTGGTATTTTGTTGAGGGAGTGCATTGTCGCTTTGACGAGTATCCTGTTGCGACAAGCCAAGGTTTTACACGCTACACGGTTCAAATGTCTGATCGAGAATTGGTTTTTTTTAAGAGTAATAAGAGCCAACGCTGGTGGATGGAATTAACCAAAGAGAGTTATTTGTATAATAAAAGAAAAACAAATGCGTTAATATCATGCACACATCAAGATTATCAAGATGCGTGTAACGATATTTTGCCCGACCGATGGTGGAAGGCATCCAAAAGAAGTTGATTTAAATCGTTTAATTTTAACTTTTTTTAAGAAATATTGTTTATTGTAAAATATAATTAAGCGCCCTGCGTTAAAACTACATGAAGAAAATAGTTGTTTTCATTTTTGCCTGCCTACTGCTTTATGCATGTGGAAACAAACGTGGTGAACTGGTTGGTGTAAAGCAAAAGAAATGGTTTCCCGAAAAGCCTTATGGAATGACCCTTGTTGAGGGTGGTGCATTCATAATGGGAAAACAAGATGACGACGTTGCCCAACTCAGAAATGCCCCTGCAAAAACAGTTACCGTTCGTTCATTCTACATGGATGAAACTGAGATTACTAATAGTGAATACCGTCAATTTGTATATTGGGTACGCGATTCTGTAGCCCTATCAATGCTAGCGCGTAAAGCCGAAGAAATGAACCTTGGTGAAGAGGGTGGAGGTGAAGGTATTGGTGAATTCGCATTTAAGGATGCCGATACTGCCGACATGTCGCCTTTCCAAAAATACATGCGTGAAAACTACATTGACCCTGAAACTGGAGAGCCTTTATTAGGACGTCCATTAAATTGGGATCAAGACATAGAATGGGATCCGAACAGCTATGTAGATTTGGCTTACGTTGAGGTGATGGATAGTCTTTACTTACCACCAGAAGTATGGTACAACGGTGAAATGAAAATCGACGTAAACAAGTTGCGATATAAATATGCGTGGTTTGATGCTGAAGCAGCTTCCCTTGCGCGTGAGAAAGATCCTACCATGCGCGATCGTTTACCTTTTATCAAAAAAGAGGAATTAGAAATCTACCCTGATACTACTGTGTGGATTAAAGATTTTAATTACTCGTACAACGAGCCTATGCACAACGATTATTTTTGGCATCCGGCGTATCAAGATTATCCTGTGGTTGGCGTTTCGTGGAAACAAGCAGTTGCATTCTGTAGTTGGAGAACACACTATAAAAACTCTTACCAAAAAGAAAAAAATAAACCTTTAGTAAACAACTTTAGGTTACCAACAGAAGCAGAGTGGGAATATGCCGCTCGTGGAGGTATTCCTTCTGGAACTTATCCTTGGGGATCTCCATACTTGCTAAATGACCGCGGATGCTTCTTGGCTAACTTTAAACCGATACGTGGAGACTATTCTGCTGACCAAGCAATGTATGCTGTGGAAGCAAAGTCCTATCTACCGAACGATTTCAACCTTTACAACATGGCTGGAAACGTTTCAGAATGGACGGAGTCTTCTTACGATCCAGGAGCATACGAATATGTATCATCGCTTAATCCAAACATGTCTTTGGAGAAAGAAAAGCGAAAAGTTGTTCGTGGTGGATCCTGGAAAGATGTGGCTTATTTTTTACGCGTAAGCTCACGTGATTATGAATACCAAGATACGGCTAGAAGCTATATTGGCTTTCGAACAGTACAAGACTATTTAGGCTCAGAAAAAGTCAAAATTAAATAGGAAAATTTTATCTTTAGACCATACTAATTTATTTCTAGAAAAATGGACGCACAAAAACTTAAAGGACGCTTAAGAAGAAAGATTATCATGCACATGCTTTTCCAAATTGGTGGAGCTGTTGTAATTGTTGGAGCATTATTTAAAATTCTTCACTTAGAGATTGGACCCATTACTGGTGGGGTAGTACTTGGACTTGGTCTAGGAACAGAGGCAATTATCTTCCTTGTTGGGGGATTAATGCTAGACGATGTACGTGAAGAACACGATGCATATATCGAACACCATTCTGGAGAAGGTCATTCTGCTGGAGGTGCAAAAGAAGAAGGATTGTCTTCAAAAATTGATGAATTATTGCAAGAGGCTAAGATGGATGTTGCACTCATTGGAGGTTTAACACGAAGCATCCAAAACCTTGAAGCATCTGCAAAAGCATTGACCCCTGCTGCTGAAGCAGCTTCATCTTCTCAAAGCTATGCTGATCAGCTTAACAAAGCTGCAGTTCAACTTGAGGCCTTAAACGAATTATACGCTGCACAAGTACAAAGCGCTGGTGCACACGGCTCATACAACGACCAAGTTGCTCAAAATGCTGAGCGATTAAAAGCTCAAATGGAGTCGTTGTCTGATAACCTAGCTTCCTTAAATCAAGTATATGGTGGAATGCTTTCTGCTATGAACAAAAACTAAGTAAGCCATGGCAGGAGCAAATGAAACCCCACGTAATAAACTTATTGCGTTGATGTACTTGGTATTTATTACCATGTTAGCATTGAATGTAAGTAAAGAAGTTTTGGATGGGTTTGGACAAATGTTCAAAAAAATCCAAAGTGCAAATGAGCGCGTTAACCAAGGAAATGTCATTTACTATGACAAAATAGAGGTAAACGCCAAAGAAAAAGAAGGTAAGTGGATTGGTCACGACCGAACTGCTAAAGAAATTCGCAAAGAATCTGATGCCTTCTATACGCGTATTCAAGAAATTAAAGATGCAATAACCGAAAAGCAAAGAGAAGCTGACCCTGAATTAAATGAATATGGGCAGATGGATAAGGGTGAATCATTAGACCTTATCTTCTTTGATGCCAATGGTGTATCTCCTGAGGGACAGGAATTTATCGATATGATAAATAACTACAAAATGCGTGTCATTCAAGTATTCGCATCGCAATTCCCACAGTATACAGAATTGGTAGAAGAGCGCTTCTTTACAGGAGATTTTGAAGGAAATGTTGAAAATAGTGACGGACAACCACAGCCTTGGTTATCTTACAACTATGAAGGATTTCCATTAATTTCATCCTTAGCGAAACTTACCATGATGCAAAACGATATTCGTTTAACAGAAAGCGATGTATTGAATGCATTACTTGGGAAAGAGTTAGAAGCAAGTAGCAAGGTAACTACAGATAACTACATCACATTATTGAAAGCCGATAAAGGAGCTTACTATCAAGGCGAAACTTTTGATGGGAGTGTAATTCTTGGTCGTAAAAGTGGTGCACAAAACCCAAATGATGTTGATGTTACGCTTGACGGTCGTAAACTAGACCCTAGCGAATATGAGAAAATTCCTGGAGGAATTAAATTAAACGTCAACGCAGGACGTCCTGGTGATCACGTTATCGAGGGTGATTTAATATTCCGTAACGCGGGAGTTGAGTCAAGAATACCTGTATCACAGTCGTTTGCAGTTATCTCTAAACCAAATGCTGCGGTTATTTCTGCCGATAAGATGAACGTAGTTTATCGCGGTGTAGATAACCCAATGACAATTTCTATCCCTGGAATTCCAGACGATAAAATCAACGCATCTGCGCCAGGTTTACGTCGTTCACGAGGAAGCAAGTTCAACATGAGTCCAGGAAAAGGAAAAGAAGTAACTATCTCTGCCACAGGAAAATTACCTGATGGTCAAAGCATATCTACAAGAACAAAATTCAGAATTAAAGATCTACCACGCCCAAGCGCAACATTCTTTAACCAGTCTGGTAAAATACGTTTACCAAAAGCGAGTGTAGAACGTGCTCAAGTAGGAGCGATTATGGAAGACTTTGACTTTGATTTAACCTTAAACACTTTAGAGTTTAAAATCAAAATACCTGGTTCTCCAACCATTACGTGCAAAGGAACTCGTTTGAATGGTCAAGCCAAACAAGCGCTTAGCAAAGCACGTAAAGGACAAGAGATAAGTATTTTTGATTTGAAAGTTCAAAACCCAGCTAAACCTAACTATAGATTTAAGCGGGTAGCACCTGTCCTAATCGAAATATTATAAACCATGAGAAATTCATCATTTGTCGTTTTTCTGTTTGTCTTCACCTTGTCCATGAACAATGTTATGGCTCAAGCAAACTTGCTTAATGCAAGAGTACCACAAGAAGTAGGTAAACTAAATGAACAACAAATTGCCGCAAATGATGAAGATCCATTGCCTTATGGCTACATTGATGATCGCGACGTTCTATGGTCTAAAACCATTTGGGAACGTATTGATCTAGACGAGCGAATTAACTTCCCTTTCTATTTCCCTTCTGAACCTGGGAACCTTGGAGATGAAAGACGTTCACTTTTCGATGTAATGATTAAGGGAATAGAAGATGGTAGAATCAAAGAAGTATATTTTGACGACGGTGGTTATTTTAGAACAAAACTTACCTATCAGCAAGTGCTAGATAAACTAAGTTATGTTTTTGAAACAGAGCAATACACAGAAGCGATAAATGCTGGGGTTACAGATCCTGAAATCTTAGCAGATTTGCAAGTGCCTGTTAAAACTACCTCTGCAGATGTTTTAGAATATAGAATTAAGGGAACTTGGTACTTTGACAAACGTCAAGGTGAAATGAAGTACCGACTTTTAGGAATAGCGCCTTGTGCTACGGATTTACAGTTTAAAAATCCTGATCCAGATGCTGCTCCTCCTGGCGATCCTAATGAAACATATCCCTTGTTTTGGGTGTGGTTTCCAGATGCACGCGAAGTACTTAATGAAGCCTTTGTGTTTAACACCAGAAACTCTTCACAACCCATTACGTTTGATCATATGCTAAACTCACGTCGATTTAATGCCGTTATCTACAAAGAAGAAAACGTGTATGAAGATCGCGAAGTGCAAAATTATATTTTCGAAGATGCATTGCAACAATTGCTCGAATCTGAGCGAATCAAATCAGTTATTCGTGATTTTGAGCAAGACATGTGGAATAATTAACAGAAATTAGATTAATACTTTATAAAACGCTGCTCTAGGGCAGCGTTTTGTATTTTTGGGTGCAATGAAAGAAGTAAATGTTTTAGTGGTTGGTCTCGGCCTTGCTGGTTTGGCCTATGTTGAAACACTTCGAGAAAATCAGAAATCCTTTCATGTAATTGATCAAAGCGGTGCAGGATCTTCTGTTATTGCGGCAGGAATTTATAATCCAACAGTCTTGAAACGCTTTAACATGACATGGAATGGAGAAGAATTTCACCAAACTGCCCTACCTTTTTACACAAAAATTGCCCAGCGTTTAAAAGTTTCCATTGATTATCCAGCACCCATTTATAAGTTGTTTAATGACAGTTCGGAGCACAATCAATGGATGGTGGCTGCTGATCGATCAGGATTATCTAATTTCTTATTGCCAACAATCAATAAGGATACAATTGAAGGCGTTAAAGCACTCTTTGGGTATGGAGAACTTCAATCTTGTGGAAGAATCAACACTACCCGCTTAATAGAAGCGTATAAAACCACAATAGAAACAAACATAACAGAGGCTTGTTTTGATTTTTCAGCCTTGGAAATTTTACCAGAAGGAATTCGCTACAAAAACATAAAAGCGAAACACATTGTTTTTTGTGAAGGCTATGCCATGGTAAATAACCCTTTCTTTAATCATTTACCCTTGGTGGGATCAAAAGGTCAGATTTTAATAATTCGTTCCCCAAAATTAAACTCAACCGCTATTTTAAAAGGACCAATCTTTATTGCCCCTTTAGGAGATGATCTGTATTGGGCAGGAGCGTCTTTTGAGCAGCACGACAAATCTTTAGAAACCACAGCAAAGGGAAAACAATGGATATGCGATAAAATAGCTAAAATGATTGACGTACCCTATACTATAGAAAAACACATAAGCCATATACGCCCCACAGTAAAAGACAGAAGACCTTTACTTGGTGCACACCCACAGCACAAACAGCTTTATTTATTTAATGGTCTTGGTTCTCGTGGTGTCTTAACAGCACCACTAGCTTCCAACTGGTTATATGCATTTATCGAAGAAGGAAAATCCCTGCCAGCGGCAGTTGATATAGATCGTTTTCAAAAAATAAATTAATTCCCTTTTTTTCCTCAATTTTGTAGCAAAATAAACCTATGCTTAGTGTTCAAAATGTGACAGTTTCTTTTGGTGGTGAAACCCTGTTCAACAAAATTTCATTTCGTTTGGGGGCAGGAGATCGTGTTGGACTGGTGGGAAAAAATGGTGCTGGAAAATCTACCTTACTGCATTTAATCGCTCGCGATAACGAACCTACCTCTGGAGCAATAGCAACAGAAAAGAACTTAAGCATTGGTTTCCTTAGGCAAGACATCGATTTTGAAAAAGGGAGAACAGTAGTAGAAGAAGCCTATCAAGCCTTTGAAGAAATCAAAAAGCTTGAAGCGGAAATGGAACAGATAAACCTTGCGCTTGCTAGCCGAGAAGATTACGAGTCTGATAGCTACAATCAATTAATTATATCATTAAATGATTTGACAGAACGCTATGCATTAATTGGAGGCTACAACTACCAAGGAACAACCGAACGAATTCTTCAGGGACTTGGGTTTAAAACAGATGATTTCAATAAAAAAACCGACACCTTTTCTGGAGGTTGGCGCATGCGTATAGAGTTGGCAAAACTTCTATTACAAGATCACGATGTACTATTGCTTGATGAGCCTACTAACCACCTTGACATTGAGTCTATCATTTGGTTAGAAGATTTCTTAACCAAATACCGCGGGGCTGTGGTTTTGGTTTCACACGACAAAATGTTTCTTGACCATACGTCTAACCGTACGATAGAAATTGTTGGTGGAAGAATTTATGATTACAAAAAAGCCTACTCAGACTATATGTTGCTCCGACAGGAAATAATGACCCAGCAACGCGCAGCCCAAAAAAATCAAGCAAAAGAAATCGAACAAACCGAAAAACTCATAGAGCGTTTTCGTGCAAAGGCGTCAAAAGCAGCCATGGCACAATCACTCATAAAAAAGCTTGATAAAATAGAACGAATTGAGGTTGATGTTGAAGACACTGCCGCAATGAAACTTAATTTCCCCGTTGCACAACAACCAGGAAAAGTTGTTCTACACGTAGAAAAAGTATCTAAGCGTTATGGTGCAAAAGAAGTTTTACAAGAAGTTGGACTTGAGGTGGAGCGCGGAACAAAAACAGCTTTTGTAGGTCAAAACGGACAAGGAAAATCTACCTTGGCAAAAATCATTGTCAATGAAATTGATTACACGGGAAAATGCGAATTAGGGCATAATGTATTGTTGGGGTATTTTGCTCAAAACCAAGCCGAGTATCTCGACGGAAGTTTGACGCTGCTGGAAACCATGGAGGAGGCTGCAACAGATGACAACCGTTCACGTGTACGAGACATGCTAGGTGCATTTATGTTTAGAGGAGAAGATGTAGAAAAGAAAGTGAAGGTCCTGTCTGGGGGAGAACGAAACCGCTTGGCTTTATGTAAACTTTTATTGTCTCCTTTTAATGTGTTGGTGATGGATGAGCCAACCAATCACCTAGACATTCGTTCTAAAAATGTCTTGAAAGAAGCACTAAGAAAATTCCAAGGTACCTTAATATTAATTTCCCACGATCGTGACTTTCTTCAAGGGTTAAGTGATCGTGTGGTAGAATTTAAAAATCACCGATTAAAAGAATATTTAGGTGACGTGCAGTTTTATTTAGAACAGAAAAAACTAGATTCTCTAGTTGATCTTGAACGTGTTGAAAAAGTAGAAAAGAAGAAAACGGGGAGGGGAGAGCAAGACTACCAACAGCAAAAACGTTTGAAGGCGTTAAAAAACAAACAATCAAAACTTGAATCGAAGATTGCAGCTTTAGAAAAAGAAATTAAAGCCATTGATTTTGAATTGGAGATTAACTATGATGCAACCATTGCACAACCCAACTTCTTCGATCACTATACCCAAAAAAAAGATAACCTAACTGTTGTAATGGAAGATTGGGAAAAAACAACTGAGGAATTGATGGAAATGGAAAGCTGATGTACGAACATTTTTTTCAATGCCCGTATTGCTGGGAAAATATTTCAATGCTACTTGAATCGGTGAATGATGAACAACACTATATTGAAGATTGTGAGGTTTGCTGTAGACCTATTCAATTGACATATTTCTATGACACCGAATTGCGCTACTTTGAAGCAGCTCATTTAGAGGAATAAAAAAAGAGAGCATTTGCTCTCTTTTTTTAATGTTGTAATGTCTAACCTATTGTTGCTTTGCTCTTGTCCAGTTAAAATCTAGACTAGCTTTTTTATTATCGTTAGTTTCAACCTTAACCTTGTCATTAGATGCAAGTGAACCTGAGGCATCTTCTAGATTTGTAGCGACAATATTGGTTAGAGTTCCTTCCGCCTTCTCGTCAATAGAATAAATATTAGAATTTTCAGCGCCCTTACCGTCAATTGTACCATTTGAAAGTGTAAAAGCACCAGCGCTGTCACCTTGACCTCCACTTATCTCAACAGCGTTGTCAGAGCGATCAGTCAATTCAACCAAGAAATTAGAAATAGTTCCGGTATATCCTTCATCAATATCAATGGCATCGTCTCCACTTGCGTGAACAATCAGGTTGTCTACATTAACACTTCCACCAAAAAGTTCAACTCCATCATCTTGGTTAGCAAAAATTTCGATGTGATTAATTGTTGTTCCTGAGCCCACTCCACAAAGTGTGAGACCATTCGATTCGCTTCCTGTGCCAATAAAGATTCCACCATGGCGTATTGAAACATATTCAAGTTCTCCAGAACCATCATCTGTTTTATTTCCTCCGTAGTAGCTTGACTTATCATTCGGGTCTAAACCTACATAAAAGGTTTCTTCATCACCGTTGGCTAAAGAAACAGGTGCATTTCCTAAAATAATGATTCCTCCCCACAAGCCAACATCTTCTTGACTAAGTGCAGATGCTATGTCATTTTCTTTATCAAGATTATCATTAATTGAAGTGAAAATAATGGGCTGTTCTGCAGTTCCTTTTGCCATTAATTTCCCACCGCGTGCAATCACAAGCATAGATACTGTTGGTGCTTCACCAGCGTTAGCCTTAATAACCGTTCCAGGCTCAATGGTTAGCGTTACACCTGCGGGAACAGTAACTTGTTGATCTAAAATATAGCTTTTGTCAGCAGACCAAGTGGTGTCTGCTTGGATTTCTCCTTGAACAACCAAAATAGTATCCTCTTTAGGAGCATCTTGGCAGCCAATAAAGCCACAAAAAACTAGCGCACCAAGTATTTTTTTTGTTAGGTTGTGTTGTCTCATCTCGTTTGGTTTTTTCTAAAAATAGTTCTTAAATATAACGTATTTTAACAAAAATTTTAGTCTAAAATCTTAGAAAAAATAAGGCTAAGTACTTCAATCATTGCGGTTTTCCTCAATTTGAACTATAATTAGCGAAATATTTGAAATGAAAAGAGTGCCAATTTTTATTTTGTTAGTACTTATTGGGTGCAACGCTTATTCACAGCAAAGGCTTGAAAATGATGATATAAATGCAGTTAGAGCAATACTAAAAAGCCAAGAAACTGCATGGAACAATGCCGATATAAATACCTTTATGGAAGGGTATTGGCAAAGCGAAAAGCTTGTGTTTGTGGGAAGTAATGGCCCTACGTATGGGTTTTTAAATACCCTTGAGCGATACAAGGCTAGTTACCCTAACAAAGAAGCCATGGGAACACTAAACTTTGATCTTTTATTCATTGAGCAATGGGATGAAAAAACCATACAAGTTATTGGAAAATTCACTCTAACAAGGGAAAATGATCAACCCACGGGTTTTTTTACATTGCTCTTTAGAAAAATTGATTCCGTTTGGAAAATAGTAAGCGATCATTCCTCTTCTTCTTAAGTCTTGTGAAGACAATAAGTCTAAGCCGATTTCGTTATTAATTTGTAGACAAATTAATAACAATAATTATCATTAATAGAGGAGTTTATTTTTTGGTATTTTTATTATTTGGATTCATTGCAAGTGCGCAATGTCCTGGTCCTGTGGGAGACTGTGACGGCGATGAAGTTTTAGACCACCTTGATCTTGATGACAATAATAATGGGATTTTAGATACCGAAGAATGCCCCATTACTTTCATTGATTTCTCTGCTATTGCAGCGGGTTTAGCCCCCGGAGATTCCGCTGTTGTATTTGATAAATTTTTGAGCGGAGATAATTTAACATCTTCGATTACTATAGATGCACCAGCACAAGTAGTAGGGACAGATGGTTTAGTTTCCATCTCTTCAAGAAATGCGGGGAGTTTAATTCGATTTCAAGATTCTAATCCAGCCGAATTAGGACATGCATTTACCTCTACCATGACTTTTGGATCAGCTATAAAAATCCGTTTTGGAGCAGATAGTAGTATTGGAGTTTCTAATATAACACGAGCTGATCAATTTCAATTTATTGCATTAGGAGTGCCCGCAGAGTTTGAGTGGATCGTTCTCTCTTCTTCAAATGCAAATGTGGCCTCTTCTGGAAATTCATTTACAGTGTCTGGAACAGGAACGGGATCTACTTTCGCAGAATTTGATGTTTACAGTAATCTTCCGGTATCGCAGATACGAATAAATTATCTCAATTTGACTAATGAAAGTGTTAACTCGGGACAATTTGTTTTTTCCATGTGTCGTGATTCTGATTTAGACGGAGTTGTTGACGAAGAAGATTTTGATTCAGATAATGATGGTTGTTCAGACGCCAATGAAGCCTATGGAGACAGAAATGCTGATGGAGGAGACAGCGGTATTTATGGCCCTGACACCCCCACACGAACTAACGGAGGCGTGAATGCCAATGGGCTAGTCATTGCAGCTGGAGTTACTGCGAATGCTTATACAACCACCCCCGCTTCCTCTGTGGTTAGCTCGGTTTGGTCAAATCATCAAATGGCGACTACAGCAGCGGTAGATCCAAGTGCTTTGATCGATCAAACAGTTTTCGCTGGAACTAGCGCTACCTTTAGCATTTCTTCTTTAGCAGCGACAAGTACGGTGAATTACAATCCAGATGGAACACCCAACTATACTTCAGGCTTTGACGCAAGAACAGGATTTTTATACCAATGGCAAGAAGATGGGGTCAATATTTCTAATGGTGGAATTTATGCCGGGGCAAATACCAGTACACTCACCTTATCTGATGTGACTGGTTTAGATGGAAAAGTATATCGCTTATTAATCTTACACCAAGATTATGTTTGTTTTTCAAGTCAGAATAGTGCGACTTTAACAGTGCTTAGCCCTTGTTCACCACAGCCTAGTGATCCTGTGTTAAGCGCACAATGGCTCGCTGCTGATTGTGATCGAGATGGGATTTCTAATGGTTCTGATAACTGTAGTTCAACCTTTAATCCATTTCAATTGGATACTGATGGAGATGGGATAGGAGATGTGTGTGACACAGATGATGACGGCGATGGAATTTTAGATATTAATGAAGGTTATTCTTTTTATGTAGAGGATTTTGAAGGGGTTGCATTTAATTCTGGTATCTCTAGTGGTACTACAAGTGTGGCAGGTTTAAACGGTATCAAGGAAGCGCATTGGTCTTACAATGTGAATACACAAAAGGAAGACCCCATATCAAGAGTTGTAACAAGCACTTTAGACAATGGAGATGTGAGTCAAATGCTATTCCAAGACGCCAATACAGCCGTAGCAGAAGATGAAGCGATAGGTTCCTATGCGACAGTTTTATCAGACATCAGCTCAACGACAAATACCTACATTACTATCAGCGCTGATTTTAAAGCTTCTGGGAGTCCTAGTGTGGATAGTTGTTGTAATGAATTTGCCTCCTATATTGGTGCAGCGGGTCAAGACCCTGTTTGGCAAGATGATGTGATGGGAAGTGTTGATGGGATTTATCTCTATTATTTTTCTGGTCCAAATAATGGTGCAAAACGGCACCCTACAACTAACTTTACTTTTCCCGCTATTGCGCGAACAGCTGGCTGGTTTAGACAGCGAACAAGTTTTTTTAAAGCAAACAACGGTTCCAATGTTTGGAGCTTAATGGCTCATAATAGCGTGGCAAAATACAGTAGCGGAACCCTAACTGGTCAAGTGGATGCTGAAGACATTGACCTCGGTCCTGTAGCTGATTACCCTTGGTTAAACACTGCGGCGTTTGGATTTTCGGTTGACGAATACATGGATAACATTAGGGTAGAAGAAGCACGTGACACCGATAACGATGGAATTCCAGATCACTTAGATATTGATTCTGATAACGATGGCCTAGACGATGCAGACGAAGTCACTGTAGGGACAGACCCTTATGTTTTTGAAGATAACGATGGAGACGGCATTGCAGATCACTTTGATCCAGATGATGATAATGATGGTATTTTAGATAGTATCGAATGTGGATTTATCAATGGTGGTTTAGTTAACGGAGGTTTTGAAGATGGTGATAATGGTTGTGACGGCATCTTTAATGAAAGTTTGATTGATGGCTGGGAAACCACTGCAACAGACGATATGATGGAAATTTGGTGCGATGGACGAGTTCTTTCTGGGATTACCTATAACGCTAGAGAAGGAAATCGTTTTGCAGAGATAAATGCGAATCAAACGGCTGGACTTTTCCAAACCATTTCTACCACCCCAGGCACCTATATGATTTGGTCGGTAAGCCACCTTGCTAGAGGAACAGGCCTAGAACAAATTGAAATACAAGCAGGTATTTCCACTACTACAAATGTTGTTTTAGAAACACAAACCGCCACTCGAACAGCATGGCGAGATTATTCTGGGGTTTATCTTGTGCCTTCTGGACAGGTCTCTACTGTATTTCTTTTTGAAGCCACCGCTGGAGGAGGTGCAGGGAATTTGTTAGATCGTATTTCTTTTGATCGTCCAGCAAATGCCTGTACCCTTGATACAGATGGTGATGGGATACAAAACAGCTATGATTTAGATAGTGATGGCGACACTATTCCAGATGCCACAGAAACCGCTACTGACACTGATGCAGACGGTATTTTTGACTTTTTAGACCTTGACTCAGATGGAGATGGGATTCCTGATCAAACTGAAGGTATTGTAGATACAGACGGCGATGGTTTACCCAATTATCTTGATTTAGACTCGGACAGTGACACCATTTCTGATACCATTGAAGGTATAGTAGATACAGATGGTGATGGAACGCCTAACTACCTAGACCTTGACTCTGACGAAGATGGATATAGTGATAGTGTAGAAGGAAACATAAATGACAGTGATAGTGACGGAATTGTAGATTATATTGATCCAAGAGATGCTGGCTATAATGTTAATCCTAATAGTTTGATTACCGTAAACGAATCTGGCTCTGTTACTGCTTCTGTCTTAGTAACGCTTGACCGAAAACCCAGCACCAATGTGACTATTATTATTGCTAGCGCAGATGCAGCTGAGGTAAGTTTATCGACTACTACCCTTGTTTTCACCCCTGCTAACTGGAATACTACCCAGACCATTGTGGTATCTGGGGTAGATGAAGCTGTTCGTGACGGAGATAAAATGGTAGATATCACTTTTTCAATTGATGATGCTAATTCAGATGATTTATTTGATCCTTTAAGCGACCAAATCAGACAAGTGAGAAATCAAGATGATGATCCAGAAAATTGTTTTGCTAGGAATTTTGACGAGGCAGATATAATATTTATCCGCGATGCTACCCACACAGCGGGAACTTCTGTTTATACACTTACTCCAAATCAAAATAGTAAAAGAGGGATGGTTTGGTATCAGAACAGGGTAGATTTAAGGGTAGAGTTTACCATTGATTTAGATTTAAATTTTGGGAACAGAGATAGTGATGGAGCAGACGGGATTGCCTTTGTTATTCAAAATATTAACACCTCTCAAGGCTCTAGTGGGGGAGGAATGGGTTATCAAGGTATTAATCCTTCATATGCTATTGAGATGGATACTTATTACAACTCTGGTCCAGACCCCAATAGTGACCACATTGCATTTGTTGAAGATGGTGCAACAGGGACTGCCCCTAATTCAGCTGATGTTGTCCAAACGGTTAACCTTGAAGATGGAAATTGGCACAACATGAGAATTTCATGGCAACCCTCTACACAAGTTTTAAGTTATGTTTTTACACATAATAATGGAGTAAATACTTATAGTGATACAAAAACAGTTGACCTTACTGGGGCAATTCTAAACTCTAACATTGCTTACATTGGTTTTACTTCGGCTACTGGAGGAAAAAGGAACGAGCATATCGTTAGATTTGATAATGATACCTTTTGTATTGCCGATGAAAT
>WTJU01000022.1 GCA_011526285.1 Candidatus Arcticimaribacter sp. | reverse complement strand
GCAAAAATACTACCGTTACTTGTACTGGCATCTAACGTTCCATTTTGAAAAGATTCGATGAGGTTTACACGCCCCAACACTAATACTTTTTGGGCTAAAATCTTAGTGCCTGTTTCAACTCCAGCACGAAATTCATCTGAAAAACCTTTGCTGCGTTGATTTACACCAAAGTTGGCTTTGGCGTAAAAACGATGTTGCCATAGTCGATAGGAACGCCCAAAATGCAAACGTACTATTTGATTGAATTCTCCGTCTCCAGTTTGATAACTTCCGTCACTTCCTCCACTACTATTTCCAGTTGGGAGCCCTAAGGTTAGCGATGTAGAAATAGCCCAGCCCCTTTTTCGGTACCATTGATACTCCAATCCAAGGTTGCTATCTCCAAGACTAGAAAATTCCTCGCCTGAAATAGTTGCTCTTCCGGAACTAAAAACTTGACTGTTTTGATAGACGCGAGTATGAGGAATATACCCCACCACAGTTAGATTTTCATTCAACCCATAGCGGCCAAAAAAACTACTGATAAACAAGCCTCTGGTTGCATTGGGATCTATAGCACCTACATTGGTATAATGTTCGTCTGCTTCCAGCCACCATACACCTACTTTGTAGTACCCTTTACCTTTTTCCTGTGCCCATTGAGCATGAACAGAAGTTCCAATAAATAGCAGTAAAAGGAATAGCGCTGAGTTTCGTTTAAACGTAGAAAAATCTTTTGTTATCATTGAGTTTAGTTTTTGGGGCGGGTTTAATCGTCAAAGAGAAGAGCATCCCCCACTTTAACACTAAAGGGCTTACACCAATAAAGAATGTATTTATAGTCCATTAGGGCGATAGAAGAGGGTAATTCATATTGATGGGCGCCTTCAAACACAAGTACTTGACCAATTTCATAACCTCCCATTGGTGTATTGGGATTGTTGGTTAGGTAAATGTAAAGCCCCGGAAGTGCTGTATCGGCTCTATAACTGTCATCTAAACTTAAAACAATATTTTGTTCGTAGAATTCATAACGAAAATTTCCTTCTAACAAATAGCTTGAGGTACTTCGTAATTGACCTTCAAAAAATTGATCACTTACCATAATTCCATTGTCTGGTGTCTCTAATTCGTCCATGGGGAGCGGTGTTACAGTAAACACAATAGTGGTGGATATGTTTTCTCCTTGAAGCCCTAGTGCACTAACAGTAACAGAAACTTCTCCAGCAGCTAAAGCGGTGATTGTGCCATCACTAGAAATACCCAAAGCAGTAGAAGGATGAGCAGACCAGTTTAAATTAGGATTTTCTACTTTGGTTCCAGATTCGTCAAAGAACTGTGCTTGAAATTGATAGTTTAATCCCTCCTGAATACTCGTGATAGGATTGGTTATACGCAAGGTCGGGTCGACATAGTCATCAATAAAATCTTCACCAATGCATTGTAGGAATAAGAGAGAAATAAAGAAAAAAAGAAGGGGGCGTTTCATGACTGTTATTTATCATCATGACAAGCGAGCAAAAACTATGCCTTTAGCTAAGGTTATTTATTAATCGTACAGCGTCTTTGGCAAAATAACTTGCTATTAAAGAAGCTCCTGCACGTTTAAAAGCGATTAGTTGTTCATAGACTATAGCGTCATAATCTACCCAGCCTTTAGCTGCAGCAGCTTTTAGCATAGCATATTCACCACTCACTTGATAGGCTGCAATGGGAGTTTCAATTTCATTGGCCAAGTCGCGAATAATGTCCAAGTAAGCAATACCCGGTTTTACCATAACGATATCTGCACCTTCTTCAATGTCTAATTGGGTCTCCGTAAGGGCTTCTTTGCGGTTATGGAAATCCATTTGATAGGTTTTTTTATCACCAAACCCGGGAGCAGAATCTAACGCATCTCGAAAAGGACCATAAAAAGAGGAAGCATATTTAGCACTATAGCTCATAATACCAGTATGGTGAAAGCCTTCTGCTTCTAGTAATTCTCTTATGTGTTCTACCCTTCCGTCCATCATGTCGCTTGGAGCGACAAAATCAGCTCCAGCTTGCGCATGTGATAATGCCATTTGAGCCAATATTTCTTTGGTGGCATCATTAATGATTTGTCCATTTTCAACAATCCCATCATGCCCATAAGAAGAATATGGATCTAGCGCAACATCAGTCATTACTAGCATTTCTGGACAAGTTTCTTTTACTGTTTGAACAGCAAGTTGCATTAGCCCTTTTGGGTTGAGTGCTTCGGTTCCTTTGTTGTCTTTTAGTAGATCGGGAACTTTAACGAACAGTAAAACGCTTTTAAGTCCCATATCCCATAGGCTTTTAACTTCCACTTTCAACAGGTCTAAGCTCATGCGATAGTAGTCTGGCATTGAGGGAATTTCTTCTTTGACTTGGGTTCCTTCAACGATAAATAATGGAACAATAAAATCGTCTGGTGAAAGGGAGTGTTCTCGAACCAAAGCACGAACTGCTTGGCTTTGACGTAAACGGCGATTGCGTTGGAGTGGAAACATAGTATTATTCTTTATCAGCTTCGGCAGGGGGAAGCGTTTCATTGTTGTCTTCTTGCATTAAAATATCTATAGCAGTTTCTTCTTCATTTTCCTCAATTTCTTCTGTTTCTTCAACTGCTGTTTTAGTCTTTTTCATGGTGCCTCGTGTCATTACAAGCATAGAAGCTAAAATCACGACCAACAAGACTTTTTCATCTACAAGTGTTGTTACATCTTTTAAAAAGCCAACTTCAGAAATTTGTAAAAATAGTAGGATGCTAATTAACCCTCGAGGAGAGATAAACACCAAAGAGGAGGGGCTTATTTTAAATGTGGTAACAATAAAATAGGCGTAGCGAAGGCCTAACATAATTCCAAAAATCATTAAACCATAAAGGAAGGGATCAATAGAAGTAAATGCGGTTAAATCTATCGAGAAACCAAAGAAAAGAAAGAAGAATGTTTTGACTAAGAAGGTAGATTCAGCCGTAAGGATATGAAACTCATGTAATCCTTTTTCGGTGGCTTCAATGTCTAAACGTTGTTTCATGAAATCGGGAAGGAGCGCATTAACATTACTCAAGAAAAGTCCGAAAATGAAAATGGTCACCAAGGCAGGTAAATGGAAGAATTTACCAAAGGCATACACTAAAATTAGTAGGGCCAAGATCAAGAAGAACTTAACGTGATGTTCTATTTTTTGGAGCAGGTAAAACAAGCAAAAGGTAATGAGTAATGAAACAACAATTACACCAAGAATTTGTAAACCTAACGCAATAAGCGATTCTGCACTCACCAAAGCTTGATTGGTTTCAAATTGACGAATGGCATAGTTAAAAATCATGATTCCCAAGATGTCCGAAAAGGTGGATTCATAAACCACAAATTCTTTTTCTTGTTCGCGTAAGCCAGCGCTTGAAGGGATGGCTACCGCGCTGCTAATAATGGAAAGAGGGGTAGCATAGACCACCGCCGCTTGTGCAGACATTCCTAAAAAATGTTCAAATGCAAAACTAATGGCGATTATGTTGAGGATTAAAATAATGCCTGCGGCTAAAAACCCTTTTAAAATGACAGGTAATTTTTCAGCGGTAATATCCAACTCTAAAGCTCCTTCAAGAACAATAAGAATTAACCCTATGGTACCCAAAACTGGAATAAGATTGTCCAGGAATCCGAATTCACTTACACCATATACCGTTGTTCCAACGCGGATGAGAATCCCTGTGAACATTAGTAATATTACAGCAGGGAATTTGGTTTTTTTTGCGATTAAATCAAAGATGTAGGAGAAAACAATAAGTAGTGGTAAAACAATTAGAATGGAAAGAGTGCTCATGTTGAAGGCTTTCTGTCAAGATATTGAATCTATTCTAAATCGACCCAGTTTTTAGGTTGTTTTAGCACTTCTAGAAGCTGAGCTTCTGGACTGTTTTCTTCTACCTTATGGTTGTATTGCCACTGCACATGCGGAGGCAAACTCATTAAAATACTTTCAATCCGGCCATTTGTTTTTAAGCCAAAAAGGGTGCCTTTATCGTGCACAAGATTAAATTCTACATAACGTCCGCGGCGCACCTCTTGCCAATCGCGTTGGGCTGCGGTAAAGGGGAGATTTTTCCTTCGTTCTACAATGGGCAGGTAGGCTTCTAAGAAATTATCGGCAACATCTGTAACAAAAGCATACCAATCTTCCATTGGTTTTTGAGAGGGTTTTAAGTAGTCAAAAAACAATCCTCCAATTCCTCTTGCCTCGTTACGGTGTGCATTCCAGAAGTACTCATCGCAACGCTTTTTATAGTTTTTATAAAAGTCAGCATCGTGCCTATCACAAGCGGCTTTACACACGTTATGAAAGTGTATCGCATCTTCTTCGAACAAATAATAGGGAGTCAAATCTAGTCCGCCACCAAACCATTGATCGGCAATATTATCGTGTGCGTCATACATTTCAAAGTAGCGCCAATTGGCATGTACTGTAGGAATCATAGGGTTTTTTGGATGCAAAACTAAACTGAGACCACAGGCGTAGAAAGTAGCTTCACCTACGTTAAAGTGTTTTTGCATGCTAAGCGGTAACTCACCATGTACCCCAGAGATGTTTACACCCCCTTTTTCGAAAATAGCGCCGTTTTCTATAATACGCGTTCTCCCTCCGCCACCTTCTGGGCGATCCCAAAGATCTTCTTGAAAGTGCGCTTGCCCGTCTATTTTTTCTAAAGACTGGGTAATACGGTCTTGAAGTTCGCAGATATAGGTGTAAAACTGGGTCTTCATTGGTTAGGCTTTGTATTCCTTAACAGCATCTACAAAAGCTTTGGCGTGATCAACAGGAATATTTGGTAAGATACCATGCCCTAGATTGACAATGTAGCGATCTTTCCCAAAAGCATCAATCATCTTTTTAACCTCACTTTTAATTGTTGGTATGGGAGAGAGAAGACGTGATGGGTCAAAATTTCCTTGAAGTGTAATTTGTCCTCCAGAAAGATAACGCGCATTTCTAGCAGAGCAAGTCCAGTCTACCCCTAGAGCACTTGCTCCTGATTTTGCCATATCGCTCAATGCAAACCAACAGCCTTTTCCGAAAACAATGACAGGAATTTCATCTTTAAGTGCTGTTACTATTTGCTGAAGGTATGGCCATGAAAAGATGTTGTAATCTTCGGGAGAAAGTAACCCTCCCCAAGAATCAAAAAGTTGTACAGCATCAACACCAGCAGCTACTTTTGCTTTGAGGTAATCAATGGTCGTGTCGGTAATCATTTGCAATAAACGATGGGCCAGTTCGGGTTGACTAAAACAGAAGGCTTTTGCTTTGTCGAAATTTTTTGATCCTTGTCCCTGTACGGCGTAACACAGCAGGGTCCATGGTGAGCCTGCAAACCCAATTAATGGCACACGATCATTAAGGGCTACTTTGGTTTGTTTCACTGCTTCAATAACGTAGCCTAATGCTTCTTCTGCATCGGGAACAATCACGTTGTTGAGTTCTTTCTCACTTTGAATGGGTGTTGGTATCCATGGGCCCACTTCAGGTTTCATTTCTACTTCAATATTCATGGCTTGAAGCACCACTAAAATATCGCTGAATAAAATAGCAGCGTCTGTTCCTACTTGGTCAATAGGCATCACTGTTATCTCAGTAGCTAGTTCTGGTGTTTGACAGCGTGTAAAGAAGTCATATTTAGCTTTCAACTTCATAAAGTCAGGCAGGTATCGTCCGGCTTGGCGCATCATCCACACGGGTGGTCGTTCCACAGTTTCTCCTTTTAAGGCGCGAAGGAATAAATCGTTTTGTATCATAGTTTATGAATCAAATATTTTTTTACGGCAGCAATAAGGTGTTCTACCGTGGGTTGTGTTGCTTTAATGATTGAAGTAGTGTGAGCAGCTAGTGCATCTGCTGTGGTATTCCCCAAAGCAAAGCATATGCTTTTGTCAAAGGTGTTGTCTTGTACAAAACTTTCTACCCCAGAAGGGCTGTAAAACAACACTCCGTCATAAGAACCAACTGCTTTTGGTTGGGCATATGTTTCATAGACCTCAACCACCTTTAGCGGTTTATTATGGGCAGAAAACAGCTTCTCTAAATGCGGCATACGCTGTTTGCCAGCAAAAAATAAAAAACGGCTGTTTTGATCGTTTTTTAGTATAAAATCAGCCAAATCAGCTGCATTTTGCTCCATTTTGACCACATTTTGATCTTTTTCTTCTAAAAGCGCTTTTGTCTTTTCACCCACACAATAACATTTTTTCGCTGTAAAATGAAGCTGGTTAAAAACTGCATTTACAGCATTTTGGGAAGTAAATATTAGGGTATAAGCACTAGGGTCTACAGAAAAAGGGAGGTGCTTTATACTAATGAAGTTTCGTTCGGTATAACTCACCCCTGTTTGCAGGATTCGCTCACGCTGTTGGTGATTGAGTGTTTTGGTGGATAAAAGACGAAAGTTATTCATGCTTTGATTTAAATTCTTTCATCAGTTCCTTTCCTCCATTAAGCAGTAATTCTTGGGCAAGTTCAATGCCTTTGTTTTTGGCTTCACCTGTGGGAAAAATAGTTTCAACTGTTTTAGCTTGACCGCCTTGAAGGGAAAATACTCCTCCTGAAAAGTGGATGTTTTTACCCTCTAAGGTTGCCAGTGCACCAATGGGAGCAGTACAGCCGCCTTCCATTGTTCGTAAAAAGTCACGTTCTATTTGGGTACACACCTCGCTTTCGCGATGGTTCAACAGGGTAAGTTGTTGAGCAATGTCCTCGTCCGATACATGGCATACAACCATTAAAGCACCTTGAGCTGCGGCAGGTAGAAAGTCCGTTAAAGGTTCAACCACTTCATCTGCGATTTCTAAGCGTTCCAGCGCTGCTGCTGCAAAAATTGCTCCGTCCCAAGCGGAAGCGTGCAGTTTCTCTAATCGGGTTTGTATGTTTCCTCTTAGGTTCACAACGTCATCTTGCGGATATTTACTTTTCCATTGCGCTTTTCTTCTCAAGCTTCCCGTAGCGATGATGTGATGTTCTTTTGCCTTTGCTTGGGCGTTTTTCCACACCATTACGTCTTCTACTGGTCCACGTTCCAACACCGCTGCTTGAACAATACCCTTAGGGAGTTGCGTAGGAACATCCTTCATGCTGTGTATGGCTAAGTCTATGTGCTGGTTGAGTAGTGCAATGTCCAGCGCTTTGGTGAAAATACCGGTTACTCCCATAGCATAAAGCGGTTGTTTTAAATCTAAGTCTCCCTGGCTTTTAATGGGAACTAAAGTTGAATCTATTCCCAGCTCTGCTAGTCGTTCTTGAAGGGTGTTGGCTTGCCATAAGGCCAAAGCACTGTCTCGTGTCCCAATGCGAAGGGGTTTATTCATGGTGAGAAGGATCGAGTTGAAAAACATCTTGGAAGATGCTGAGTGCACTACTGGCTTTGGTTGGATTTTCTTTTAGAAAGTTGGCCAATTGCCCTGTGATTTTTTGAATCATTTGTTCAGAAACAAGACGCGCTTCTTCAGGGAGTTCTTGTTTCTTTTTTCGTGCATTAATTTCAGCAGTTTGTTGTGCTGTTAATTTTGCTTTTAACGCGCGAAGTGTAGGGGCATATTGACGATCATGAAGCCATTGAAGAAATTCTGCTTCAATTTCATTTAAAATTTCTTCGGCATGGGGTAAATGTTTCTTGCGTTCCTCTAGCGTTTTGTTGGTAATCTGTGATAGTGTATCGAGATTAACTACAGTTACATGCTCTAGTGATTTCACATTGTCGTGCACATTACTTGGTATAGATAAATCTAAAATCAACAGCGGTTTATCGCTGTGAATAATATCTTTCCCTACCGTTGGCTGTTGCGCACCAGTAGCCACAATCATGACATCTGCTTTTCTAATTTCAGTAGGTAATTCACCATACTCTTTAACCAAAACATTAAACTTACCAGCGACACTTTTAGCTTTTTCATGTGTTCTGTTAATTAGAACAATATGATCATTTGCGGTGTGTTTGATGAGGTTCTCACATGTGTTGCGCCCAATTTTTCCTGTTCCAAAAAGCAATATATTTTTATCAGAAATTGCTTCTATATTTTGAATGATGTATTGCACAGAGGCAAAAGCAACAGAGGTGGCTCCTGTTGAAATTTTTGTTTCGGTCTTTATGCGTTTACTTGCTTGGATCACTGCATTCACCAACCGCTCAGAAAAGCCGTTGACTAAACCAAGTTTTTTAGAACGATAAAAACCTTGCTTTAGCTGTCCTATGATTTCGAAATCACCGAGAATTTGAGACTCTAAGCCTGTTCCTACTCGGAAGATATGGTGAATAGCGGCCTCATTTTTTAAAATGTACCCAAGCGATTCAAAAACATTTAGTTCTCCATTTGAGTAATCACACAATAACTTTATGATTTGATAGGGGTGGGCGGCGTAGGCGTAAATTTCGGTTCGGTTACAAGTCGTGTTGATTAGGATTTCTTCAATGCCTTTGGCTTTGGCTTCACTAAGCAGGGCGATGCACTGTTCATTGCTTAGGCTAAATTGACCTCGGGTAGCCAAATCAGCCGTTTTATAGCTGATACCAATGGTGTAAAAATGTTGTATAGTCGAATTGCTATTCATGCATCAATCCTAAATCCGCCACAAAAATAACCGCTGGCTAAGTAAAAAAATAACGCCAAAAGGAAATAAAGTAACGCAAAGCGATTATTTTTGATACAAATCACGTTGTTTAAGTAAACTATAGGGGAATATAGCCGCTATTAAGAATAAATCTAAATAACAATCGCTATGATAGAAGAAAAAAATAACGATAAAAGTTCACTGCAAGAAACCGAGATTGAAGAGGGCTTTTTTGTGTTAAGATTTCAAAACGAAACTGCTGGGGTATTAAACGAACAGAAAGCTGTAAGCAGTAATTTTATTCAGTTTCATTTTTGCATGAAAGGTCGCGGGGATTTTCTATTTAATAATGGCAATTATAAATTCCCAGTAGAAGAGGAACACAATATTTTACTATTCAATCCTCAGCAAGACTTACCCATTAACTTACAATTGGAATCAAATTCTTGGATGGTAAGTGTTTTAATTTCCATTAAAAAATTTCACAGCCTTTTTTCTCAAGATGCAGATCACATTCATTTCTTAAGTTCAGAAAATAGCAGTAAAAAATACTACGATACAGCCATTATCTCTCCTTCTATGGCGGTTGTTTTAAGTCAAATTTTAAATGCCAATGTGCACCAAAGTATGCGGGCACTCTACCTAAAGGGGAAAGTATATGAATTACTAAGCTTGTATTTCAATAAAAATGAAGATGCCAATAGCGAACAATGTCCATTTTTAGTAGACGAAGAAAATGTTCGAAAAATTCGAAAAGCAAAAGAAATTGTTTTGCTTCACATGGCAGAGCCCCCCTCTTTGCAAGCTTTGGCAGATGAGATTGATCTGAGTTTAAGCAAGCTTAAAGAAGGCTTTAAACAACTCTATGGCGATACGGTTTACGGTTACTTACTCACCCATAAAATGGAAGAAGCGCGGCGCATGCTTGAGTCAGGTAAATACAACGTAAACGAGGTGGGGCTAAAAATAGGCTATTCAACTGCCAGTCACTTTATTGCCGCCTTCAAAAAGAAGTATGGCACTACACCAAAAAAATACCTACTATCCTTATCTTCGTAGAAAATTGCTCGAGATTGACAGTCTCATAAAAAATTGAAAATGAAGAAAGGAGTTTTGTTGGTAAACTTGGGGTCACCAGATAGCCCTAACCCCCCGGATGTAAAGACTTATTTAGGAGAATTTTTAATGGATGAGCGTGTAATTGACGCGCCTAAGCTATTACGCACCCTTTTGGTTAAAGGGATTATTTTAAACACTCGCCCGAAAAAGTCGGCTAAGGCCTATCAAAAAATTTGGTGGGAGGAAGGATCACCGCTCATAGTACTTTCTGAACGCCTACAAAACAAGGTCAAAGAAAAAGTGAGTGTTCCCGTAGCATTGGCTATGCGTTATGGAAACCCCTCCATTAAGTCAGGTTTAGAAGAATTAGCCAAGCAAGGGGTAACAGATACTTTAATTATACCGCTTTATCCACAGTTTGCAATGGCCACTACCGAGACTATCTTGGTGTTGGCGGAAGAGCTAAGGCAGCAATACTTCCCGGAAATGAGCTTTACCTCACTGCCTGCTTTTTATCATCATGCAGACTATATTCGCGTGTTGGCTAATTCTATACAAGAGTATTTAAAAGACAAAGAATGGGAACACCTGTTGTTCTCCTATCACGGGGTACCGAAACGACATATCCGTAAATCTGACATTACCCAATCACACTGTAAAATGGACGGAAAATGCTGTAGCACCCCCTCTGCAGCACATGAGTATTGCTACAGTCATCAATGCTATGAAACAACGCGAAAAGTAGCAGAATATCTTGAATTGAAAGAAGGCACCTTTTCAACCTCATTTCAATCGCGTTTAGGATTAGACCCTTGGCTGCAGCCCTACACCGATAAGACCATTGAAGCCTTTGCGAAAAATGGCACTAAAAAAATGGCAGTAGTGACGCCAGCGTTTGTTTCTGATTGTTTAGAAACACTAGAAGAAATTGGCATGGAAGCTGTTGAAGATTTCGAAGACAATGGAGGAGAACACCTACATGTTGTTCCGTGCATTAACGATCGTGAAGATTGGATAAATGTTCTGAGTCGTTGGATTGACGAATGGGCCCTTACGCCAGAAAAAGCCTAATGGCAGACCGAGCGATACAAATGGGTACCGACCCCATTGGCAAACTGCTTATACGCCAGGCTGTGCCTGCCTCCATTGGTATTTTGGTAATGTCACTTAACATTCTCATAGATACTATTTTTGTGGGTCAATGGATAGGGGCAAATGCCATTGCGGCTATCAATGTTGTTTTGCCGGTTTCCTTCTTTATTGCAGCTTTGGGAATGTCTATTGGTATGGGCGGAGGCTCCGTTATATCACGCGCATTGGGAAGCAACAACACAGCTTTGGCCAATAAAGTATTTGGGAATCAAATTACCCTAACGCTTATTTTTACGCTTAGCTTCATGGGCTTAGGACTATACTTTTTAGAAAGTATAATACCCTTATTTGGCGGGAAAGGTGCTTTATACACTCCTGCAAAAATTTACTACATCATAGTCGTTATTGGTGTCCCTGTTCTCGGGTTTTGCATGATGGGGAACAATACCATTCGGGCAGAGGGGAAGCCTAAGAATGCAATGTATGCTATGGTGCTGCCCTCTATTTCTAATTTATTTCTCGATTACCTTTTTATTTACGAATGGGGCTGGGGCATGGAAGGGGCCGCATGGGCAACGACACTTTCCTATGTGATTTGTGGGAGTTACATACTCTACTTTTTTCTTTCAAAAAAATCAGACCTCTCCTTAGGTTGGAATGATCTCCTTCTCGAGTTAGCTGTGGTAAAAGAAATTGGCGCCCTTGGTTTTGTTACCCTTGCCCGTCAAGCTGTAGTGAGTGTCACGGTACTTTTAGTGAACAATATTCTCTTTTCGTTAGAAGGTGAAAATTTAGTTGCGGTCTACGCCATCATCAGTAGGATGTTGATGTTTGCCCTTTTCCCCATTTTAGGGATTACACAAGGTTTTGTACCCATTGCAGGCTTTAACTATGGGGCGCAACACAAAGAGCGTGTGGTAGAAGTGATTCGAAAAGCTATTATCTATGCCACTGTTTTAGCTACATTGGTTTTTGTCCTCATTGTCCTTTTTGCCGAAAACATAGCGGCTGTTTTTACCCGTGAAACCTTGGTGGTTGAAACCACCGCAGATGTTTTGACCTGGGTTTTCTTGTCTACCCCAATTGTGGGGATACAGCTCATTGGGTCGGCCTATTTTCAAGCCATTGGGAAAGCCATCCCTGCTTTATTGCTTACCCTCACACGTCAAGGATTTTTCTTTATACCATTTTTATTGGTATTGCCACACTACTATGGAAGTTTTGGTGTTTGGATCTCCTTTCCCATTGCTGAAGGGATCTCTACCCTAGTTACTGCTTTCTTTTTACAGCGGGAGGTTAAGAAATATTTGGCTAATTTGGAGGGATAAAAGTACCTCCTCTCCATGTATATAATTGCTTTAAACCCGCTAAACCAATTGATTAATGCAACATTATGATATTGTCATTATAGGCGCCGGACTATCGGGGATAGATGCTGCTTGTCATTTTAAAATGCATTGCCCAGAAAAGCACTTTCGCATCTTTGAAGCCAGAGAAAGGCTAGGAGGAACTTGGGATTTGTTCAAATACCCCGGAATACGTTCCGATTCAGACATGCATGTTTTTTCCTACTCGTTCAAACCTTGGACCTACCATAAATCAATCTCAGATGCAGCGACCATTCTTAAATATTTAAACGAAACAGCCCAAGAGTATGATGTCGCGCAACACATAGAATACAACAGCCCTATAAACAAAATCGTGTGGTCGTCTACCCAAAAGCAATGGATGGTCTATGGCACTAATGAAGGAAATGCAATAAAAGTTAGTTGTAATTTCTTGATGATCTGTACTGGTTATTATGATTACGATCAAGGTTATATACCAGATTTTAAGGGCTTAGATACGTTTAAAGGTCAATTTATTCACCCTCAAAAATGGTCTAAAGACATTGCATATGAAAATAGAGAAGTAATTGTTATTGGAAGTGGGGCCACCGCAGTTACTTTAATTCCTTCGCTGGCAGAGAAAACCAAGCATATTACCATGCTGCAGCGCTCCCCGTCTTACATACTTAGTCAGCCGCTTTATGATCCTTTTGCAAAAATTGTTCATACACTTTTACCAGATAAAATTGCTCACAAGCTAGCGCGTTGGAAAAATATTCTGAGGGATATGTATCTCTATAAAATGTCTCGAAAAAACCCAGCTGGCGTAAAGAAGTATGTAAAAAAACAGATTAGGAAAGTATTAGGGAAAGAATATGCCATAGACACCCACTTCAGTCCTAAATACAATCCTTGGGACGAACGCTTGTGTTCTGTTCCTGATAACGATTTGTTTCATGCCATTAAAGCAGGTAAGTGCACTGTTGTGACAGATCATATTGATACCTTCACAAAAAATGGAATTCGTTTGCAGTCTGGGAAAGAACTAAGGGCAGACCTAGTTATTTCAGCGACAGGCCTACAGTTAAAATTGGCTGGGGGGGTTCAGGTTTATTTAGACGATGAATTAGTTGACCTAAGTACAAAACTAAACTACAAAGGATCTATGCTGCAAGATTTACCAAACCTTGCTGCTATAGTAGGCTATACCAACGCAGCTTGGACACTTAAAGCAGATTTGGCCTGTCATTATGTTTGTCGCCTTTTAAACTATATGGATGCGAATAATTACAAGGCGTGTGTTCCCAAACGAACAGAAAAAAATATGACTACCGTTCCTATAATAAACTTTACTTCTGGGTATATTCAACGCGCTTTGGATAAATTACCCAAGCAAGGAGACCAGCACCCATGGCGATTGAATCAAAACTATATTCGTGATAGAAAGATATTAAAGCGAGATAAAATCAATGATGCTAGCCTTCATTTTGAGCGCTAAGCCCACTCCTTTTTTGTATTTTAGAATGAAATTTTAAAACAACGGATGTTAGACGATTATTACAATTACATTAAAGCTTTACATCTTATTTTTGTAATCACATGGTTTGCGGGTTTATTCTACATGCCGCGTTTGTTCATTTATCATATTGAAGCCAACGCAAAGGGGAGCCCTGATCGTGAAATCCTTAGCGCACAACTTAAACTAATGGCCAAACGTCTCTGGTACATCATTACTTGGCCTTCAGCTGTTTTAGCGACCCTTTTTGCACTTTTGTTATTGTATATTATCCCCTCTTGGTTGCTTCAAGATTGGATGATCATCAAGTTGATTTTTGTTGCACTGTTGTTCCTCTATCACCTAAAAACACATCGCATATTTAAAGCCTTTCAAGGCGATGAGATTACCTATTCTTCACTCTACATGCGGGTTTGGAATGAAGGCGCTACCCTCTTACTTTTTTCCATAGTCTTTCTGGTCATTTTAAAAAGTAGTTTCCATTGGATTTTTGGTGTGCTTTCGCTTATCGGTTTGGCAGTAATGTTAATGCTAGGCATCAAACTCTACCAGAGAGTAAGAAAAGATTAAGACATGAGTGATAACAAAGTTTCTTTACGTTCGAGAATCTTTTTCTCCATGATAGTTCTCACCATTTTTTCTTTGTTGCTCATTCTATTTGCTTCCTACCTTCAATACAACACGCAAAGCGAAGATTACAACCTGCGACGTTTAATTAGAAAAGAAACCCAAGTTCGCACACACTTGAGCTACCTATTGGGGCGAGACTCAGCCTTTCATTCTATTCGCGATAGGCGTGCGTACTACCAGCGTGAGTTCACCTCTATTGCAGCCATACACAAAGTAGAGTTTGCCTTATTTGACTTAGAAGGCGCCCCCCTGTTTTATTCTTATGTAGAAAGTACAGAAGAACAAGACCATTACCGTTTACCCGAAGAACTAAGGAAACAGCTTTTTGATCAACCTGAACTAAGACTCTCAGATCAAAACAGTGAAGAACGCGGTAAATTTCAGTCTTCCTATAGCGCTTTAATCGATGATGACGGACTTCCCTATGTGATTTTGTATTTCCCTTATTTTGAAGATGTTTCATTTAGCAGTACAGAATTAAATACCTTCCTTACACGTGTGTATCAGATTTCACTATTGATGATGATAATCACCTTTTCATTTGCTTTCTTATTGTCTGGATTTATCACTCGACCAATAGAATCATTACGGGCTAAAATTGAAAAAACAGGCTTGTTACAAGGCAATGAACGAATCGTTCTTGATTATGCGAGCAAAGAAATAGACAGTCTTGCCAATTCATACAACCGCATGCTCGATGCCCTAGAAGACAGCGCTGAAAAGTTAGCCAAAAATGAACGTGAACAGGCTTGGCAAGAAATGGCCAAGCAAGTAGCACACGAAATAAAGAATCCTCTGACCCCCATGCGACTAACTGTGCAAAGTTTCCAACAACGATTCGATCCTACCGATGAAAATAGCTTGGAAAAACTGAATGATTTTTCTACCTCAATAATTCAACAAATTGATATCATGAGTAAGGTAGCCAGTGCTTTTTCAGACTTTGCTACTTTGCCACAACCTAAAATTGCAGAAGAAGACATTGCAGAAATTACACGTCGTGCTACAGAGATTTTCGATCCATCAATTTTTGAAATAAACTTCCCCGACTCACCAGTGCTATGGCCCATTGACCGAACCCAATGGATTCGCGTTATGACCAACCTAATTCAGAATGCATTACAGGCCATTCCTAAAGATCGGGAACCCAAAATTCAGTTGAGTCTAACCCAAACAGAAGATTGGTTAGAATTGCAAATCAAAGACAATGGTGCAGGAATAGCCAAAGATGATATCCCAAAAGTGTTTGAACCAAAATTCACCACCAAAACCACAGGCATGGGTCTAGGGCTAGCCATCGTTAAAAACATTATAGACTCCCTCAATGGGTCGATTGATTTTCGTTCGACTCCAGAGGAAGGAACCCTCTTTTATATTCATCTTTACAAATTGAAACAACATGAATCGCTCTCATTTATTACTCGAGAAACAAGATAAAATTGCTTGGGTGAGCATCAATCGCCCAAAAAAGCTCAATGCGTTAAACCGTGAGGTGTTACAGGAGTTAGGCGATTTGTTTCTCACCTTAAATGAAGACCAATCCGTTCGGGTAATCGTTTTAACTGGAAGCGGAGAAAAAGCATTCGTTGCCGGAGCCGACATTTCAGAATTCGCAGAATTTAGTGCCATAGAAGGAGAGGCACTTTCTCGCAAAGGACAACAAACCGTTTTTGATCAGATTGCAAACACAAACAAACCAGTGATAGCTGCCATCAATGGGTTTGCATTGGGCGGTGGTTTAGAATTGGCGTTATCGTGTCATGTTCGCATTGCCTCTACCAACGCCAAAATGGGTCTCCCAGAAACCTCTTTGGGGGTCATTCCAGGCTATGGGGGAACACAGCGGCTCCCACAACTTATTGGGCGTGGTCGTGCAACAGAGCTTATCATTACAGGCAGGATGATGAACGCCGAAGAAGCGCTGCAAACCGGCTTAATCACTCAAGTAGTAGCACAAGAAGACCTGCTAGCTACTGCGGCTACTCTGGCTCAAAAAATAATGAACAATTCCCCCAATGCGATAGCGCAGGCCCTTAAAGCCATTGCTAGTGGTTATCAAGATGGGGTAGATGGGTATCGTGAAGAAATACAACGTTTTGGCGCTTGCTTTAGCCATCCAGAATTTAAAGAAGGAACACAAGCCTTTCTCGGAAAACGGAAGGCTAATTTTTAATCTCTCTCTTTACTGCTTCTTCTAGCACCTCAATAGCCTTTTCGTGGGTGAGACCCGCTGGATCAATTGGTTTTTGAATGAATACCTCCATTCGAATACCAACAGGCATTGGGAAATACTTCCATTGAGCGAGTTTCCACGAGTGCGAAATACTAACCGGTACTAATAATGCATCAGGAAGATGTTCTAAAAGCGTTATTAAACCCCCGCGTTGAAATTTTTTGGGCTGTCCATTACGGGTTCTAGTCCCTTCAGGGAAAATTATTACAGACCAATGTTTCTCTTTAACGCGTTTTGCAAATTGAGCGATGGCTTCTAAAGACCCTGTAGGATCTCTGCGGTCAATCAATACATTACCTCCTTCACGTAAATGAAAAGAAATACTGGGAAACCCTTTTCCCAATTCTTTTTTAGCAACAAACTTTGGGGAGTACTTGCGCAAGTGCCAAATCAATGGGGGAATATCATACGTGCTTTGATGATTGGAGGCAAAAATTAAACTGCGGTTTTTAGGTAAATCCCGTTCTTCAAAATTAACGTTAATACGGGTCCCCAAGAGGTTGAGGCAACGCAACAAGAAAAAGTTGAGGATGTCTACGACAACTTTTTGTACGGGCCATCCCCAAACACGCATGCAAAAAACTTGAAGTGGATGAAACAGCAAGAGCGTACTACAAAAGAAAAAGTAGTACACTACAGAAAAAAGATAAGCAACTAGCTTACGCAAAACAGGGGGCTATCAGCTAAAATTAGCAGTGTTCGTTATAAGCAGCCCGAAGGTTTTCTGCGATAATATCAGCATTCCTTCCTTCAATGTGATGGCGCTCCAACATATGAACTAATTCTCCGTCTTTAAATAATGCCATAGATGGTGAAGAAGGGGGGAAAGGAACCATTAGTGAGCGTGCTGCATCAGTAGCTTCACGGTCAACTCCAGCAAAAACAGTTACAAGATTGCTAGGGACTTTTTCATTGTCGAGCGAAAAACGAACGCCAGGGCGTGCATTTGCGGCAGCACAACCACAAATAGAGTTCACCACAACCAAGGTGGTACCTGTAGCATTGATTTCTGCTTCAATTTGTTCTACTTCATTAATTTGCTTGAACCCAACAGCTGTTAATTCGTCGCGCATGGGTTGTACGATTTCTTGAGGATACATAGGTGGTTTTTTTTGCTTCTACAAAGATAGCGAGTTTTCTCATTTTTGCCGACCACTTGGCCTCATTTTAAAGTTAAAGTTATCTTTGTGCAATCATTTATTTGAGCATGATTAAATGGATTACAGCCCTGTTGGGGTACACGTATTTTCGCTTTGGCGGTGCAATTTTGGGCTATTTTTTAGGGAGTATGCTCGAGCAATTGTTTCAACAACAAAATAAAAATCCCTTTGGGCAAGTTCAATTTCAGCGCATGCGTACAGAGCAGGTGCAGCTAAACCTATTGTCGCTTGCAGCAATCGTAATTAAAGCGGATGGGAAAGTTGATGAACGTGAACTTCGATTTGTTCGGAATTATTTTATCGCCAATTATGGAGAAGCCTATGCCTCTTCTATTTTTTCAAAGTTCAACACCGAAGTCAATAAGAAAAGTCAGAATTTAGAAGAAGTTACACGCCTTTTTGTTCAAGCTTCGCGTTACGAAACCCGTTTGCAAATCCTCCATTTTCTTTTTGGTATAGCCAATGCCGATGGGCATATTGCTACAGTAGAGATTGAGAAAATTCAACAAATTGCGGCTGCATTGCAATTGCGAACGATGGATTTTGATAGCATTAAAGCCATGTTTGTAAAATCGACTGATAATGCCTACAAAATCCTTGAAATATCACCCGATGCGACCAACGCTGAGGTAAAAAAAGCGTATAGAAATATGGCCAAAAAGCACCATCCGGATAGAATACAGTCTAAAGATCCTGCCCTAAAGAAAGGTGCGCAGGAGAAATTCCAGCAGGTACAAGCGGCGTATGAAACCATACAAAAAGAACGCGGATTATAATGGAAACACTAGGTTTTTACATTCAATTGGGTTTTGAACATGTTACCGATATTAACGGGCTAGATCATTTTTATTTTATCATTGCCTTGTGCTTGCCTTTTGGTTGGAAAGAATGGAAGAAATTACTTTGGTGGGTAACCCTTTTCACCTTAGGGCATAGTCTTTCGTTAATTGGTAACTATTATGCTGGACTCCGCTTTTCAAGCTACTGGATTGAATTGCTTATCCCCATTACCATAGCATTCAGCTGTTTGCCAGTTTTAATTAAATACCAACCCAACAGAAATTCTTTTTCGAGTGGAATAACCTTCTTTTTCGGGCTCATTCACGGGTTGGGTTTTGGTCGTTATTTTTCCATGATGGTCAACGAAGATGAAGCTGCACTCAGCCTATTTTCGTTTGCCATTGGGGTAGAGTTAGCACAACTGCTCATTGTTTTGGGGGTTGTTCTTGTCCACACACTAGTAGCACAAAAATCAAAATGGTTACGCTACTGGCAAGGTGGAGCGGCCTTTGCTATATTCTTAATGGCGCTTTCTATGCTAGTTGAAAGAATCTAACTACCTTCCCACCTTCGATTATTTATCTTATGAAAAGAATTGCTTCTTCCTATACGCTGCCCAGTGGTGCTGTGCTAATAAATCGTATCGCTAAATCTGCCATGAGCGAAAATTGTGGTACCTACAGCAATGCACCAACCAAAACACTCATCAATGCATATGCAGTTTGGGCTAAAGGAAATCCGGGGCTTTTAATCACAGGAAATATAATGGTCGATTCTAAAGCGCTGGGGGAACCTCGCAATGTAGTAGTAGAAGATTACACCCATTTTGAGCAACTAAAACAATGGGCAAAAACAGTTGAAGGAACTGGTGTGCATTTGTGGCCACAATTAAATCATCCGGGACGTCAGGCATTTGCATCAATCAATAAAAAAATAGTAGCTCCTTCGGCAGTACCATTAAAAATGGGTGGAGCATCTAAAATGTTTAGAACCGCTACACCTTTAGCAGAAGATGAGATTTGGGATATCATTAAACGTTTTGGAAACGCTGCACGAATATTAAAAGAAGCTGGGTTTACGGGCTGTCAAATTCATGGGGCACATGGTTATCTGGTAAGTCAGTTTTTATCGCCCATAAGCAACACAAGAGACGATCAGTGGGGAGGTCCACTTGAAAATCGCGCCAGATTTGTTTTGGAAGTTTACCGAGAAATAAGAAAGCAAGTAGGCCCCGACTATCCCGTTGGAATCAAAATCAATTCAGCCGATTTTCAACGTGGCGGATTTACCGAAGAAGAGTCGATGGAGGTCGTTCAAATCTTATCGAGAGAGGGGATTGACTTAATTGAAATTTCAGGAGGAACATATGAAAAACCTGCCATGGTAAAGGGAAGCCGCAAGCAGAGCACCATAGAACGGGAAGCCTATTTTTTAGATTACATTGAGAAAGCACGTAAAATTACAGACAAACCCTTATTGCTCACAGGAGGTTTCCGATCAGTTAAAGTGATGGAAGAAGCATTGGCAGGGGGAAAGCTAGACATAATTGGTTTAGCGCGTCCGTTTTGTTTATATCCCAACTTGGCACAAGATATTTTTGATGAAAAAGAAACTCGTTTTGAGGCGCCCACCCCAACCATTGGCATTGATTTTTTAGATAAAATGGGAGGTGTTGAATTGCCTTGGTATGAGTTGCAAATACAGCTTTTGGGAAAAGGGAAGCAACCTCGACCAAATCTAGGAGGTATTTGGGCATTTCTATTTAGTTTACGCGGGATGTTCTTCAAGTCATTCATAAAAAACTAATGCCTCAATCGTATTACTACGAACGAATCACCCCTAAGCAAAAAAATTCAATATCTTCGTTTCAAGATGGATAAACAAGCACGCTTTGATCGCGCCTATTTGGAGATGGCCCACGTTTGGGCAGAACTGTCTTATTGTGACCGTAAGAAAGTAGGGGCATTAATTGTTAAAGATAGAACGATTATTTCTGATGGTTTTAACGGAACCCCCACGGGTTTTGATAACATTTGTGAGGATGACAATTACGAAACCAAGTGGTATGTTTTGCATGCAGAGGCCAATGCCATTTTAAAAGTTGCTGCTTCTACACAATCCTGTAAAAATGCGACCTTATACATTACCCTTTCCCCTTGCAAAGACTGTTCTAAACTAATACATCAATCGGGTATAAAACGAGTAGTTTATGCAACCCTCTATAAAGACCCTTCGGGCTTAGAATTTCTTAAAAAGGCAGGAGTGGTGGTAGAACATTTCCCAATAGCAAAGACCAAAGCATGAAAAACTCCTCCTTTTATCTTTGGGTGATTGTTTTGCTCTCTATGGTGTTGGGATTTATGATTGGGAGCAACCAACAACTCGTTCAAAATGTGACCAGAGCCCCGCTAAATGGCAATCAGAAGCTCAACCAGTTTATGCGCTATTTAGATCGTTATTATGTTGATCAAATAGACACAGACAGCTTGGCGACAGCAGTAATTCAAGATTTAATTGAACGTCTTGACCCTCATTCATTCTACATTCCAAAAGAAGAATTGGCTCGTTTAAATGAGAACATGAAAGGTAATTTTGTTGGAATAGGGGTGAGCTTTTTTATGGTAGAAGATACCGTTAATGTGGTTCGAGTGTTGCCGGGAGGTCCGAGTAAAACAGCGGGTATTTTAGCAGGAGACCGCATTCTAATTGCCAATCAAGACACTTTGTATGGCAAACAATTGTCTAGTCAAGACATAGTAAATACCCTAAGGGGTGAAGAATCAACCGAGGTGAATCTCGACCTTTACCGTCCTTCAAGCAACGAAAAATTTTCATTGCGCTTTGATCGTGCTGCTGTGCCTATAACTTCGGTAGAAAGTTATATGATTGAAGAAGGGATTGGATACATTCAAATAAATCGTTTTGCAGAGACAACCAAAAAAGAGTTTCAAATGGCCATTACTAACTTAAAAAGTAAAGGCATGTCAAAATTAATTTTGGACTTACGTAACAATCCTGGGGGCTATTTAGAAGCTGCAGAGGCCATTGCAGATACTTTTTTGAGTGAAGGGCAGGCAATTGTAACTGTGGAAAGTAATCAAGGAGAGCGCGAAACTACCTATGCGACAAGCAATGGTGAATTTGAAGACGGTTTAGTGTATGTTTTAATAAACAGGGAGTCAGCTTCAGCCAGCGAGGTGGTGGCTGGTGCCTTGCAAGACAACGATCGCGCTTGGATTTTAGGACAGCGCAGTTTTGGAAAAGGCTTGGTGCAACAGCAAATGCCCCTTGGGCAGCAAGAAGCAATTCGATTGACAACCGCTCGTTATTATACTCCTACAGGACGTTCAATTCAACGTCCCTTTGACCAAGGGAAACAAGCCTATTATGACGAAGTTCGCGAACGCTACCACAGCGGAGAAATGGCCGACAGCGAAAAAATACCACAAAACGATTCACTTGCATTCACTACTCCCAACGGGCGAACAGTTTATGGCGGTGGCGGGATAGTTCCCGACATTTATTTGGAAAGTAATGCAACCTTAGACGAAGAATGGAGTAACTATATTTTACGCTCAAACCTTATAAATCATTTTGTGTTTACAGAGCTCGATCAAAGACGTGAAGACTTTGAAGAGATAAATCGTGAAGACTTTATCCAACAACCCCTGTTTGAAGAACAACGTTGGATGAATGCCCTTGAAAAATATATAGCAGAAGAAGAAGTGCCTTTGAAACTTCAAGACACCAACTTGGCAAGCGTTGCCATTCAATCTTACTTAGGATTACAACTTTTTGATGAAGCTACCCGTTTGAGTATTCTTCACCGACAAGATGAGTTTGTCCAAAAAGCGTTAGATGAAATTAAAAAACGCCCTTTAGATTAAAACTCCTTTCCTTTTTGCTTGGCTCTAATCTTTAGAGAGATAAACAAAATCCACAACAACACTAAAGCAGAAGCAGAAGCAAGAACCCCAATAACGGCCACAATGCTGTCTCCTTCAAGTGGGGTCTCCCAGTCAATAATGGTTGCATTGAAAACCATCATTCCGAGCGCTAAAACTCCCATAATGAGTAAAAAATTCTTCATAGCGTGACAATTAAAATATTTGTTGAATGTTGGTAGTAAAGAGTTTTACTGCTATGGCCAACAGTACCACTCCAAACACCTTTCTAATGATGTTGATGCCTGAACGACCTAAAAGTGTTTCGATTCTTTGAGATGATTTTAAAATCACATACACCACAATAATATTTAATACAATGGCAATAATAATATTGATTACATGATATTCTGCGCGAAGCGAAAGTAACGAGGTGAGTGTTCCAGCACCCGCAATCATTGGGAAAGCTAGCGGTACAATTGAGGCTGTGTCTGGTTCATCATTTTTAAATAAATCAATCCCTAAAACCATCTCAATGGCCAAAAAGAAAATAATAAAGGAACCGGCAATGGCAAAAGAATTGGTATCAATACCAATGAGCTTTAAAATTTCTTCTCCTAGAAAGAGAAAACCAACCATAATTATGGCAGATACAATGGAGGCTTTTTCAGACTGAATGTGCCCAACTTTCTCTCTTAAATTTATGATAAGCGGGATGTTTCCTATAATGTCTATCACAGCAAACAACACCATCCCAGCGGTTACTATTTCTTTTAAATCAAATCCCATTTTAAGTTGAATTAATGGTGCAAAAGTACTCTAAATCTACTTGCTTTTCTCTTTGTTAACAGGAATTTATCGCCCCTAAAAAACTATCTTTGAACTATGATGCAGATAGAAAACACCCTGGTTTCAGACGACCTTTTAGAGAAAGAATTTGTTTGTAACATACAAAAGTGTAGAGGGGCATGTTGTGTAGAAGGAGAGGCGGGAGCACCGCTGGAAGAGCGTGAATTAGCACTACTAGAAAAACATTTTGAAGCCGTTGCGCCCTATTTGAATGAAAGCGGACTAGCTGAAATCAAAAAACAAGGACGCTACGTAAAAGGCTTAGACGGTGAGTGGGAAACACCCATTATTAACGGGAAAGAATGTGTTTATACCATCTTTGATCAGAAAGGACATGCAGCTTGTGGGATTGAAAAAGCGTACAGAGATGGAAAAATAGATTGGAAAAAACCTATTTCTTGTCATTTATACCCCATTCGAGTACAACAGTATTCTGAATTTGCAGCAGTAAATTACCACCATTGGCAAATTTGTGATTCAGGATGCGCACTTGGAGAAGAACTAAAGGTGCCGGTCTATCAATTTGTCAAAGAAGCCTTAATTCGAAAATTTGGCAAAGCATGGTATGCAACCCTCGAGCAAGTGGCACAAGAGAGGGGTGATTTGACGTCTAAGTAAACATAGGGGCTACGAAAGGATATTTGCACTTAATCTACTGTAATACAGTAAATTACATTTAATTAAAGTTTAGTTTAATATCGGTGATTTTCGTGCAAAATGTTAAAAACTAGGGGGCATTGTGAATAAGTACCCCTTTCATTTCTGGACACATTTTTAAATCTTTGTTAGAACAAAAACAATCTAGAAATTCTAAATGACGTAATTATGGCAGCCGTAGAACCGATCCTTCAAGAAAACAAAGACCGATTTGTAATTTTTCCGATCAAACACCATGACATTTGGGAGTGGTACAAGAAGATGGAAGCGAGTTTTTGGACAGCAGAAGAGATTGACCTACACCAAGACCTTACAGACTGGAATGAAAAGTTGAGTGAAGACGAAAAGTACTTCATCAAACACATTTTGGCTTTTTTCGCAGCTTCTGACGGGATTGTAAATGAAAACTTAGCAGAGAACTTCGTGAATGAAGTACAGTACTCTGAAGCTAAATTTTTCTATGGTTTCCAAATTATGATGGAGAACATCCACTCTGAAACCTATTCACTTTTAATTGATACCTATGTGAAGGATGAGGCTGAGAAAGATCAACTTTTCCGGGCCATTGAAGTTTTTCCTGCGATCAAGAAAAAAGCAGAATGGGCATTAAAATGGATCGAGTCTGATTCTTTTGCAGAACGACTTATAGCGTTTGCTGCAGTAGAAGGTATCTTCTTTTCTGGCGCATTTTGTTCTATTTATTGGTTGAAAAAACGCGGTTTAATGCCAGGCCTAACCTTTTCAAATGAATTGATTTCACGAGACGAGGGTGTGCACTGTGATTTTGCCGTTCACCTACACAACAACCACTTGGTGAACAAAGTTCCTACTGAGCGCATTTTAGAAATCATCATTGATGCACTAAACATCGAGCGTGAGTTTGTTACAGAGTCACTCCCTGTGAGTTTGATTGGAATGAACGCTAAGTTGATGACCCAGTATCTAGAATTTGTTACCGATCGTTTGTTGGTAGAATTGAACTGCCCAAAGCAGTTTAACGTAACCAATCCATTTGATTTCATGGACATGATCTCGCTACAAGGAAAAACCAATTTCTTCGAGAAACGTGTTTCTGAATATCAAAAAGCGGGTGTATTGAACCAAGAGTCGCAAGAAACTAAAATTAGTTTCGATGCCGATTTCTAAGTCACTACCTCTGTTGATAGAGGAATAAAATTTCCTCACCTTTTTTAAAATCATATAAACCAAAAGCGCATGTTTGTAGTCAAAAGAGACGGGCGAAAGGAGCCCGTAATGTTCGATAAAATCACCGCAAGGATTAAAAAACTTTGCTATGATCTCAACCCATTAGTTGATCCTGTTCGCGTTGCCATGCGCGTAATTGAAGGGCTATATGATGGCGTGACTACTTCCGAACTTGACAATCTCGCAGCAGAGATTGCCGCTACAATGACTACAACGCATCCTGATTATGCACAACTAGCGGCGCGAATTTCGGTTTCAAACCTGCACAAAAAAACCAAGAAGTCGTTCTCGGATACCATGACAGATTTATACAATTATGTCAATCCACGTACCGGGAAAGACGCACCGCTTTTGTCTGATGAAGTATATAAAGTAATACAAAAACACAAAGAAGTTTTAGACTCTAGTATCATCTATAACCGTGATTTTGGTTACGACTTCTTCGGTTTTAAAACACTAGAACGCTCTTATCTACTCAAATTAAACGGAGAAATAGTAGAGCGACCCCAGCACATGCTCATGCGTGTTTCCGTAGGGATTCATATGGATGATATTGACAATGTATTGGCAACCTATGAGTTAATGTCCAAACGTTACTTCACCCATGCGACACCTACACTGTTCAATTCAGGAACACCCAAGCCACAAATGTCTTCCTGTTTCCTTCTAGCCATGCAAGACGATAGTATTGATGGCATCTATGACACCTTGAAGCAAACAGCAAAAATATCGCAGTCTGCTGGAGGAATCGGGTTGTCTATTCACAACGTTCGTGCAACGGGCTCTTATATTGCAGGAACCAACGGTACCTCTAACGGAATCGTACCTATGCTGCGTGTCTACAATGATACCGCGCGTTACGTTGACCAAGGAGGAGGAAAACGCAAAGGTTCATTTGCCATTTATGTTGAACCATGGCATGCTGATATTTTTGATTTCCTTGATTTGAAGAAAAATCACGGGAAAGAAGAAATGCGCGCACGCGACCTATTCTATGCCATGTGGACGCCAGACCTTTTCATGAAACGTGTAGAAGCTGATGCGGAATGGACCCTGATGTGCCCTAACGAGTGTCCAGGTCTTTTTGATTGCCATAGCGATGAGTTTGAAGCACTCTACCTTAAATATGAAAGCGAACATAAAGGACGTAAAACCATCCGCGCACGTGAATTATGGGAGAAAATCCTTGAATCACAAATTGAGACAGGTACACCTTACATGCTCTATAAAGATGCCGCCAACCGCAAGTCAAATCAGAAAAATTTAGGAACTATACGTTCCTCGAATTTGTGTACTGAAATCATGGAGTACACCTCTCCAGATGAGGTAGCGGTTTGTAATTTGGCTTCCATTGCATTGCCAATGTTCATCAAAGATGGTGCGTTCGATCACGATGAACTTTTCCGTGTGACCAAGCAAGTAACCAAGAATCTTAACCGAGTTATCGATAGAAATTACTATCCTGTTCCCGAAGCTGAGAATTCAAACATGCGCCACCGCCCTGTTGGACTTGGAGTTCAAGGTTTAGCAGATGCCTTCATTAAACTGCGTTTGCCATTTACCTCGCAAGAAGCAAAAGACCTTAACCAAGATATTTTTGAAACCCTCTACTTTGCTGCAGTTACAGCCTCTATGGAGGAAGCAGAAAAAGATGGGCCATATTCTTCATACAAAGGTTCACCGATTTCAAAAGGAGAATTCCAACACAACCTGTGGGGAATTAAAGATGAAGACCTTAGTGGACGTTGGGATTGGGCAGGATTACGCAAGAAAGTCAAAAAGAACGGGGTGAGAAACTCACTCCTTGTAGCTCCTATGCCTACAGCCTCTACCTCACAAATTCTTGGAAACAACGAATGCTTTGAGCCCTACACGTCAAACATCTACACACGACGTGTACTTTCAGGAGAGTTTATTGTAGTAAACAAACACCTATTAGAAGATTTAGTTGAATTAGGCCTTTGGACAGAAGACATGAAACAAGAGCTCATGCGTGCAAACGGATCAGTTCAACATATCGAAGGGATTCCGGCAGAGATTAAAGAACTCTACAAAACCGTTTGGGAAATGAGTATGAAAGACATTATTGATATGTCACGCCATCGAGGTTATTTCATTGATCAGTCGCAATCACTTAATCTCTTTATGGAAGGGGCAACCATGGCTAAGCTAACGTCAATGCACTTTTATGCTTGGAAGTCTGGTTTAAAAACAGGAATGTATTACCTGCGAACCAAGTCAGCCGTAGATGCCATTAAATTTACTTTGAGCAATAAAGAAAAAGAAGCTGTTCCTGCAACTGCAGTAGCTGCTTCAAATACAGCAACAACAACTACCGGTAAACCTGCGGCAGTACCTGTTGAACCTTTGACACCAGAAGAACTAAAAGCCATGTTACAACAATCCCGTGAAAGCGAAGACGATGATTGTTTAATGTGTGGCTCTTAACATTTCAATAGACTGATAATAAGCCTCTTAAGTGAGGCTTTTTTTTGTGCGACTCCCCAATGTTAAGAAAATGTTATGCGAATATTAATTAAAAATGAAAATAATGTTATATATTCGTTTTGTAATCGTAAAACATTGACTCATGAGAACATATATTTTGACACTCGTTCTTTTGTTTGGATGCTCAGTAATGGCACAACAAGACACTACAGTAAAGACAGTGATGCAAAAAGAGGGAAAACTTACCAAAGTTTCCATGTATCATGAAAATGGTCAGTTAGCGCAAGAAGGCTATTTAAAAAACAACCGTTTACACGGAAAGTGGATTAAGTATTCTACCGATGGAAAATTAGTTTGTGTTGCCAATTATACCAAAGGAGAACGCAACGGGACATGGTTGTTTTGGGATAATAACGATTTGACCGAAGTTGAATTCAAGGACAACAAAATCGTTCAAAAAATAAGCTGGGAAGCAAGCACTAAATTGGTAGACGCCCAGAAATAGTACTCACAAATTAGATTTTAATTGACTTGTAGTTTGATAGAAACGTTCTATCAACTCAATCTTGTGTCGTATTAAATCCTTTGATTTTAAAAGAATATTGAAATAAAGTCTAGTATTTCTTGGACTTCTCTCCTCTGTTTTGGTAATGTTAATCTGGTCGTTGATTTTATCGTCTATACTAGAAATAATATCTTCCTTTTTACTCAACACCTCTCCCAACTGTTTAAGTGAGTTATCTTCGAAAGCATTAATAGATCCTTTTAATAAAAGATCAATTAAAGCTGCAATATCTTTTAAGCCTCTAATTTGACTTAGCTTGAGCTTACTGTGGTTGTTGTTAATGTGCTCGTGGCTGATGTTTACCAAGTAATTAATGTCCTCAATAATGTCTTGAATATAACTTAAGGTATCAATATAAAAACGACTAGCGTCATTACTTGTCTCCTCTAGTTTTTTAATGAAGATGAATAAGTTATTACGAAGATCAGTTACGTTTTCTTCTAGTTTTCCTACTTTCTTTTGTGCCTTTTGAAGTTTCTTGATGTTTTGAGAAGATAACCCCTCAATTAATAATTGATAGGTTTTATGAACGTCAATAGCGACCTGAGTAATGTTTTCATCTGCTTCTTGAATGACCCCTATAAAAGAACGACTATCCCCATGTAAACTAGCAGTTTCAATTTGTGTTTCTTGCGATTTCTTCCGGTGGTTAAGGAAATTTTTCCCTGTAATAAGCAAAACCAAAAAGAATATGGATGCTATAGCTACAGGGCCGCCAATGTGAAATAAATATAAAATCACGCCGCAAACTGTGAATGCACTTATAGCAGTAAAAAACCATCCAGCAATAACATTAAGTACTCCAGCAACACGATAAACAGCACTATCTCTACCCCAAGCTTTATCTGAAAGAGAGGTTCCCATCGCCACCATAAAAGTAACATAGGTGGTAGACAATGGTAATTTTAAAGAAGTAGCTGCAGAAATCAATACAGCTGCAACAACAAGGTTAATGCTTGCACGCATCATATCAAAAGAAGGAGCGTCTTCGGTCCAGTTTTCATTGGTGTTAAGGGGAACCAACTCAAAACGCTTTTCAATTTTAGCGCGATTGGCTGGAGAGATTAAGTTTGAGACCCCGTTACCAACCCAGGTGAAGAGTCGAACCAAACCGCGCGAAAGTGCGTTGGGTTTGAATCGTTCTTTTGTGTCATATTGGTTTGATAAATCTAGTGAGGTTTGCACTACGCCTTTGGCTTTTGAAGAGAACCACAGCGTTAAAATCATGACAACACCAGAACCAAACAAAAAGAGTGTTGGCGTTGGAACTTTAGAAGCCAATACATTCATTTGGTAATTTTCTGCTGCTACACCTGAAAGCGCCCATGCTTCATACGATTGAAATGCAGCAATAGGAACACCAATAAAATTCACCAAATCATTACCAGCAAAAGCCAATGCAAGGGCAAAGGTACCTATAGCGATAATTAGTTTAAAAATATTAACTGTAGTAAAGCGAATTAAGGCATAAGATATGATATACCATAACACGATATTGACACCATTAACCAAGATTAATTCATTGTTTAAAAACTCCTTAATGGTTTGATCTCCCAAAAAAGAAAAGGAAATGGAGGCATATTCTGTTCCTTTGATTCCTTTAATCAAAATAAAATTGGAGAGGGCAGCTAAAGAAATCCCTCCAAAAAGCGCTTTTTTTAATGGAGAAGTCTCCTCGATATAAAACGTCAATAAATAGCGTGAGACCCATTGCACGATAGCTCCCACACTGAATGCAACCACTACAGAAAGTAAAATACCAAAAATAATTTGTGTAGCTTTTGTGGTGTTGATGTAGTTACTCAATGCATCAAAACCAGCTCCATCAACTGAGATTTTAATTAAAGCCATCACTATAGCTGCACCCAACAATTCAAAAACAATGGATACTGTGGTTGAGGTAGGCATACCCAGTGTATTAAAGAAATCTAAGAGCAGGATATCCGTTATCATCACGGCCATAAAAATGTAGATGATCTCTTGGAAGGTAAAGGCTTCTGGATTAAAGATTCCTTTCCGCGCTACTTCCATCATTCCGCTGGAGAAAATTGCACCAAGGGCAATCCCAAAGCTGGCCAAAATCATAATATTCCGGAACGAAATAGCTTTTGAGCCAATGGCTGAGTTTAAAAAGTTAACGGCGTCATTACTGACGCCGACAATAAGGTCTCCAATGGCTAAAACAGCCAATAAAATAACGATATATAAATATAGATTCTCCATGGTTTACTGCTTGGTAAATCTACTTTATTTTTCCCAATCAGAACAAGGCTTTAGAATTTAATGTTGTAGCCCAAGCTTATTGTTCTGTCTAAATGATACAACGAAAAAGGGAGTTGTTGCTCACCAAAATAGTCGTAATAACTCTCACGTGTATCATTCAAAATGTTTTGCACCTTCAAGGTAAGGGTTTGATTTCCTTCCTCACCGAGCTTCTTAATTACCGTTAAATTCAAGTTGTTAAATGGATCGGTGTAAACATCAGGGATATTCCCAACACCAACTACTTCAAGGGTTTTTCCTTGTACGTTATAAAACAAACTTGATTCTAAATTTTTCTCTGGTAGCGTATAGGTTAAACCAGTGTTAATAAGGAAAGGTGATTGTCCTTGTAACACGCGATTAGGATCAATTTCCCGGGTGGGTTCTGTAATGACTCTTCCTTGGTATTCCCCATCACTCATGCGTTGTCTAGAATAGATAAAAGAAGAGTTAATGTTAAGGGCTAACTTTTTTGTACTGTTGTCCAATAGGTTTTTTCGGTACTCAATTTCTACACCAAAAACAGACGCTTTTTCATTGTTTCTAGCAATCAATTGATTTGCTGTATTGAAATCGAAAGCAACAATTTCAATAGGATCGGTTAGGTGTTTATAAAATGTACTGAAAGCAAAAAATTGATTTCCTTCCCCATACTTTTCATAGCGCAGGTCGATGTTGTTGATATAGGAAGGATTTAAATCTGTGTTCCCAATGAAAAAACGTTCTGTGATGGGATCAAAAATTTGTGCTGCAGAGTTTTCTTTAAAGCTAGGTCGTGCAGTGGTTCTTGCATAAGAAAAACGCAAGTTGGTGTCTTCATCAAGCGAGCGAATAATATTCAAAGAAGGAAAGAAATCATTTACATTAATCAATTCAGCATTATCAAAAATTTCTTGATCTAAACTTTGCCCACTGTAATTCACTATGTAGTTTTCAAAACGAAGTCCCACAATAGATTTCCATTGATCATTGAATTTTAGTTCAGCAGAAACAAAGCCCGCAAGGGTAGTACTGCTAGCATCATATTGATTGGTACGCTGGAAATTACCAACAATGTGTGACCCTACATTGGTCTGTGGTGTCCATAGATTGTTTGGATCTAAAATATTATTGGGATTTCCCAATAGATTTTCACTTCGTCCAATATAATCTATAGAGTAGTTAGAAGTTCTAAATGCTCGGTCTTTAGAAGAAAAGGAAACACCGGTTTTAATTTTCCCTTCCACTTTTCCATCGGTAAGTTCATAAGAATATATGGCATTACTCGCTATGGCATTTTCGCGCAATGTTCTCCATAAACGTTGGGGTAATTGTGTTGTTGCAGGAGAGAGAACATAAAACGAACGATCATTGTTTGTTTCAAACACTGTTTTCTTGAAATCTTTGTCAAATACTTCAGCAAATGAAGGGGCTATTTTCCACTCAATGACAGATTTTCCTTCATTTAACACGTGTTTTGCACTAAAAGGAATGGAGACAATATTACGCTCTGTATAGGTGAGAATATTGGCAATTCCTACATAGGGATTTTCTAGATAATCAGCATAAACTGCATTTACTGCACTTGACTCTGCACTTCGCAGGTTAAGGAGGTTAAGTTTATATTTAGAGTTTTCTGTTTTTAATGAAACCCCCAATAATCCACTAGCCAATTTTGTAATCTTTCCTAATTCACCATCTTGAGAAGTTTCGCGTGTAATACCGCTAGGTTCTTTATTGGTTGTACCTGTAGCATAATCAGCATAATATTCGGTTGTAGATCGAAAGCCTAAGGCAGCAATAAAACCAATAGATTTATCGTCAGACAAACTAAATTGATTGCTTGCACTAGCACCGAGGTTGTAGTTTAATCCGCTATTGTAGCGGTTAACTGCCATTTCTGGTTCAAATACTTCGGTAATTTTAGTCAAGACGGAAGAGCGTCCGGGCTGAGAAACTTCAGGCAGAGGGATGTCTTGTTGGGCGCCAATTCTACGATCAAAATAACCATTGTTAAACCCAAATACATTCACTCCACTAGGGTTGTTTTGTATGGCATTATTCACAAAGTTCATAGAAGGATTATAGGACCCAGAAAGAGAAAAGGTATATTCTGGAAGTGCAGAAAAATCTTTTAAGATAATGTTGACTACTCCTCCTGAGAAATCGGCATTTAAATCGGCACTTGAAGATTTATTTACAATGATATTGTCCAATAGATTGGTGGGGAAAATATCCAATTGCAGGGTGTTTTTGTCTGGATCTAAACCGGGTACTTCTAAGCCGCCCAATAGCGTTTTAGAATAGCGATCTCCCAATCCACGTACATAAACGAATTTCCCATCTTGAATAGAGACACCAGGTACGCGTTTAATGGCACTTGCAAGATTGGTATCCCCTGATTTTCTGATTGATTGTGCAGAAAGTCCGTCCATTAGGTTAACAGACTTTTTCTGTAAAGCTAAAACTGCTTGTTCAGAGTTTTGTCGAGCAGATGTGGTGACAACTACTTCGTCTAATGCATTGTCTATAGGGCTAAGGGTAACATCAACCACTACCTCTGCATCGCTATTGACTACAATATCAGTGATTTTTTTGGTCCCATATCCAACATAGGAAAACTCGAGTAAGTAGCTGCCTTGAGTTACGTCAAAGCTATATTTTCCGTCAAAGTCGGAAGTACTCCCGCCAAGATTTGTTTCCCCATCAGCGGTTTTTAAAATTACATTGGCGAAAGGGAGGGGGTCATTAAATTCCCCGTCACTAATGGTTCCAGTTATCACTGATTGTGAAAAAATGAAAGTGGTAGAAAAGAGGGCAAAAAATGTAAAAAATTGTTTCATCTGAAAAACGTAAAAATTTGCCTAGTTAGCGCTAGGCAAATTGGTAAAATATTTATGGTATATATAATTAGTTTGCAAGTGTGCTCCATAAAGTCCAACTGAATGCATCTTCATCTGCTCCTGTGTTTGCTTCTTGTGTGGCAACGACTTCTGCCCAATCAGCATAATCCGTTACGGTTGTGTTGGCAAACAAATCGGCGAGACTTGCTGTGCTAACAAAGTCAAAACCATTGAAATTGAGATTCCCTAAGGAAGCAGTTGTTGCTTGTCCGTTGTATGTATCGGCATCTATTCCTTTAATGGCTAAGCCGTTAATGTTTTTATAGACTACATTATTGGTCAATCCAGTGGCATCACTTTTCCAATCTCCAAGATTATTTTTTCCAGGTTCTGGGTTGTCTGCACCGTAAACGGTTACATTATTAACAGTGTAAACACCATCATTTGCTCCTGTAGAGTCTTCTGTTCCATCAATTTCAAATGGATTGTCTGAATTGGCTCTTAAAGCAATGACTGCATTGTCAATAGTTCCTTTATACCCTTGGTCTAAATCAAGTGCGTCATCGCGTTGAGCAAGAATAACAACATTTGATACATTCACAGAACCACCGAAGATTTCGATACCGTCGTCATTACTTCCTACAACCTCAATATTGTTTATTGTTGTTCCAGCTCCAACACCACCAAGGGTAAGTCCTTGAATTTCGTCTCCACCAGCCAATTGTGTACCACTGTGACGAATAGAAACATAGGTCAATACCCCTGAAGAATCGTTGTCGTTGCTTCCTCCGTAGTTGGTCCAGTCATATCCAGAGGCAATTCCTTCGATATCGTCATTTCCTCCGTCTTGTCCAACCATGGCATCACCTAGAATGATAATCCCACCCCATTTTCCTGTATCTGTTGGAACACGATTGGGACTCACGATACCATCGTTATAATCGATAATATCGTTAACGTCAGTAAAAATAATTGGTGCAGTTGCAGTTCCGTTTGCATTGATAACCCCACCTCTAGCGATAATTAAGGCTGTTGCATCAACTCCTTGTGCATTTTCAGATTTGATGATTGTACCGGCTTCAATATTTAATACTCCACCTGCTCGAACAACAACCTTTCCGTTCATGACCCAAATGCGGTCATTGGTCCAAGTTTGTGTATCGTCGATATAGAAAATTCCTCCAGCACCAACAGTTACACTTTCTGGTGTTGGAAGAGAAGTGGTTACAGTTACTGTTTCTGTAATCGTAATCGTTTCAAAAATGGTTTCTGCTTCTGGTGTACAAGACTGAAGTAAACCGATTAGAATGAACATTGATAGGTAAAGAGATTGCGTTTTCATCTTTAATAAAATATTTGTTCCAAAATTAATGGAACGTGTAGTGCAGAGTTTTAGTCCAATGTTAAGATGTAACCACAGAACTTTAACTTTCTTCTACCACTAGCTTAATTGAATGTTATGAAAATTAAAGCTGCTTAACACAGGCTTAATATGGTACAAGCCTGAATCTTTTGTTACATTTACAAAAAAAATTAATGAACTGGGAGCAACTATTATCCCTCCAGCGTTTTGGTGATACCACCAAACGAATTCGAAAAGAACAAGATGAAATCCGACTTGGCTTTGAGGTAGACTATGATCGTATTGTTTTCTCCTCTTTTTTTCGGTCCCTACAAGACAAAACACAGGTCATTCCTTTTTCTAAAACAGATTTTGTTCACACCCGTCTCACTCATAGTATTGAAGTTTCTGTGGTTGCCCGTAGTTTAGGGCGTTTGGCAGGAAAAGCTATTCTTGAGCGTCATCCGCATTTACAGCAAGTTCATGGCTATCAAGCCAATGATTTTGGTGCTATTGTAGCAGCAGCAGCTCTTGGCCACGATATTGGGAATCCACCCTTTGGGCATAGTGGGGAGAAAGCCATTGGTCATTACTTTAGCACAGGTGAGGGGAAAGCCTATAAAGATCAATTGAGTGCCGTTGAATATGAAGACCTATGTCGTTTTGAAGGCAACGCCAACGGATTTAAATTACTGACCGAGACAGTGGCAGGAGCTCCTGGCGGTTTACGTATAAGTTATGCAACATTAGGGGCCTATATGAAATACCCAAAAAGTTCATTACCCTATAGACCAACCCCTCACGTAGCCGATAAAAAGTTTGGCTACTTCCAATCCCAAAAGGCTTTTTTTGAAACCATGGCCAACGATATGGGGCTTAAAGAAGGCAACCGTTTTCATCGTCACCCCTTGGCGTATTTGGTTGAAGCAGCAGATGATATTTGTTACACTATCATTGATTTTGAAGATGGAATCAACTTGGGTTGGATTGCAGAAGATTATGCCCTAGAATATTTGATTAAGCTAGTTAAAGACCGCATGGATACCGAGAAATATGCTAGTCTGCAATTCACCTCGCAACGCATGAGCTATTTGCGTTCTTTAGCCATCAATAGCTTAATTTCTGATGCGATAGCTATTTTTCTTGCGCATGAGGAAGAAATACTTAAAGGCACATTCCCTCATGCATTACTTGATAAAAGCAAATACAAGGCCCAGATGGATGATATCATTGCCATTAGTGTTGACAAGGTTTACCGATCGGAAGAAGTACTTCAAAAAGAAATTGTGGGCTATAAAGTTATCAGCACATTATTGTCTGCTTTCTGTACCGCGGCTGTGCATGAACAACAAGGGAATACGACAGCATATGATCAACTTATCCTGCGCTTGGTGCCACCCGGAACCCCACTGGTTAAGCAATCTTTATATCAAACCCTACTCAATGCAAGTTGCTTTGTTGCCAGTTTATCAGACGGGAAAGCAATGGAACTCGCTGAAAAAATTAAATAGACTTTATGATACGTTGGCTATTTTTCTTTGCCTTCTTTAGTTTGGTGCAATGGTATGCCTTTCAGGCGATTAAAACATTAGGATTTAGCCGTTGGCTGGTGTATATCTATTTTGGGGCGATTGCTTTAATAGTTGCGAATTTTATTTTCCATATTTCCACATACAGTCGTTCAATAGGATTTACCCCTGCCATTAGCCTTGCTTCAGGACTGTTCATGTCGCTGTTTATCTTTCAGTTAATCATAATTTTTTTCTTGGCTTTTGAAGATTTACTAAGACTACCCCAAGCGCTTTACCATTATTTCGCCGATTCAAAGGGAGAACAGTATCTTCCGAGTAGAAGAAAATTCATCTCACAGTTGGCAATTGGTTTAGCGGCCATTCCCTTTGCTTCTCTTTTGGTGGGCATGATTCGCGGAAAATACAACTACAAAGTGCTGCATTATGCCCTTGAGTTTGACGACCTTCCAAAAGCTTTTGATGGTTTCACCATAACGCAAATTTCAGACATTCACAGCGGGAGCTTTGACAATGCCAAAAAAGTGAATTATGGAATAGACCTCATTAACCAGCAAAATTCTGATGTGATCTTGTTCACAGGTGATATTGTCAATAATAAAGCCGAGGAGTTGTTGCCTTGGAAAAAAGCATTTGGGCGTTTAAGCGCAAAGGAGGGGATCTATTCTGTGCTGGGAAACCACGACTACGGAGATTACGTAGCTTGGGGCAGCCGCCAAGAAAAAGAAGACAACCTTCAATTACTTCTCGACACCCAAAAAGAGATGGGCTTTAATGTTTTGCTTAATGAAACAAAATTTATAGAAAAAGACGGGGAGCGCTTGGCTTTGGTTGGTGTAGAAAATTGGGGAAAAGGCGGATTTAAAAAAGCAGGAGATTTAGAGAAAGCATTAACCGATGTAAATCCAGAAGATTTTAAAGTGCTGCTATCACATGATCCCTCGCACTGGGAAGCACAGGTAATTCCTCATCCTTATCCTTTTCATCTCACATTAAGTGGGCATACGCACGGCATGCAATTTGGCATTGAAATCCCCGGCTGGTTCAAGTGGAGTCCAGTAAAGTGGCGCTATAAACAATGGGCAGGTCTTTATCAGGAGAAAAATCAATGGATTAATGTTAATCGCGGCTTTGGATTTTTAGGTTATCCCGGGCGAGTGGGAATTTGGCCAGAGATTACCGTTATTAGCTTAAAACGTTCAAAGAAAGAAGTTTAAATAAAATATTCTACCTTCGTAAATGAAAGTCAACGTTTAAAACCGAGCTATCATGTCAAAATTTGGTGAATTAATTGACGGTAACGCTCCATTACTTTTAGTGTTTTTTAAAGAAATGGAGGAGTTAAAAGATGAATTTTTCCCTACGCTAAGAGATGTTGCAGCGGCCATTGGAGATCATGGGAAGGTCATTAAAATTGAGATCGATAAAAACCCAAAATTAGCTGATGCCTTACGGGTTAAGGTAATGCCTACGTTGATGATTTACAAAATGGGCGAAATGGTTTGGCGCCAAAGTGGAGAACAAGACGCCAATACCTTAATTGGCTTGATGAACGAGTATGTCGATTAATCTTCGATAAGATCTTCAAAAACTACTAGATTCTTAATGCTGTTGTACACTCTGTTTTCCATCGAGTCGCGTTGCTCATCAGTATCGTATAGATTGACATAAAGTAACACCCTTCTAAACCCATTAATCTCATCCATAATTCTATCGTTGAGTTCACGTTGGCGTTCAGGCTCAAACCCTCCAATTATTCGTAAACGGTTTTCATAAACACCGGCTACCTTATCGGCCAAAGCACGCGCATTTTCTGTTTCTTGTGCCAGATATAGTCCTTCAACAAACTCTTCTAAAGCGGTATAATAATCATATTCACCATACAGAAAAGCAAAATAGCTGCTGTACGCTCTAAAGTCTTGAATGTAGCTTCCTAACTTTTCTTTGTCTTTGTTTTCTAGCACTGTTTCTACTAATGTGCGATAACGCTCAACCTCAGTCAAAATATCTTCGCCCAACTCATAGCGCAAATCAAGCGAAAGACTATTGAAATAGGTCAATTGGCTTTGGTGCTTCTTTGCAACAGCTTCAAATACTTTTCGCGCTTTCTCCGTTTTTCCAATTCGATAATAACCATCTACAAAAGGAGCTAGCAAGCTGTAATAACCAAAGTAATTGATGGGCATTTTTTCTAGGGCTAAGTCAAGAATATGCTCCGCTTTTTCAAATTTTTCTTCATCGATTAATACTTCGGCTAGACGTGCGAGGTTACTGCGGTAGGAGATACTGTTTTTTCTGGTCTCTGGATCGTGATAAATGTCAGGACTATTGGCATTTCCCCATTCCCATTGTTGAACTATATCATACATTAAATCCCCGTCTACACGTCCCATCAAATAAGGATTAATAGGGTTGGGTGGGGTTCTAATGGGTACCAGTTTATAGACCAAACCTTCCAATTGTAAATAATCTTTCATCCAAATATATTCAGCTTCGGCATAGCTCCCTCCGGTAAAATAAATTGGACGTTCCCAGTCGTTATTGGCCAAGATATCTAGCATCATTAACTGGTTTTTATAGAGGCCACTTCTTGGGAGATCAATATCGATGTAAGGAACAATTTGATCACGGTCTTTTTCTTTCACCAGCCCACTTTTAATAACATTTTCTACATTAACGGGAAGTCTAATTTTATTGGTGGGATAATAGATCATCTCTTGTGTTCCCATGGGATATAGATCAGGATCACCCCCTGATTGCAAGATGAGGGACCTGTATTTTGTTCTAGGATCATCACTACTCACCCAGTTTACAAAATCTTTAATGTCCCAACGTAAAGAATCGGCCAGGGGTTCATACTTTATATAGTCACGAATACCATACGCATAGAGATTGTGCGTCAATTGAGAGGGAATGGGTTCACTTGCATAGGTTTTTCGCTTCATTTGATCGATATACCAATCGGTTGCCAACAAGCTTGTATTAATAGGCCTAACATCGGTTCGGTAACCTTCAATTTCTTGTGCATACCACAAGGCAAAAGTATCGTTGTCTCCAATGGTAAAAATTATGGCGTCTTTATCTTTCTGAATGGAGGTGAGATAGGACTTTGCAACCGATTGTGCGGTGTAACGTCCTGAACGGTCGTGATCATCCCAGTTTTGATAGGCCATAAGAAAAGGAACAGCCACTAAGCATAGGGCTACACTTATCGGTTTTGCCCATTGGTTGTTCCATTTTTTCTTTAGTTCAGTACTTAAGTAAAAAGCACCCATACCAATCCAAATGGCAAAAACGTAGAAAGAACCTACCAGTGCATAGTCGCGTTCACGCGGTTCAAATGGGCGTTCGTTCAAATATACTTTAAGGGCTAAACCTGTAAATAGGAAGAAAAGTAGAAGCACCCAAAAACGCTTTTTATCTTGCTGATAGAGAAATATAAGCCCCATCAGCCCTAAAATAAATGGTAAAAAGAAATAGGTGTTTCTTGCCTTGTTGTTCAATGCATCTTCACTTAGGTTGTTTTGATTCCCCAAACGAATTTCATCAACAAAAGGAATCCCGCTAATCCAGTTTCCGTGAAGAATATCATAATTCCCCTGAATGTCGTCTTGTCTTCCAACAAAATTCCACATAAAATAGCGGATGTACATATAGTCCACCTGATAGGTGAAAAAATAATAAAGGTTGGCAAAGAACGTTGGCTTCTCAATGTTGAGATAACGCGCCATAGATTTATAAAAGCGATGATAGTCTTCGCCCGAAACAATTCCTTCTATCGCATCTTGGCGAAATTGAGCCACACGCTGTTGCAATTCTTCGCTTCCGCGATATTCTGGGCGAATTGAGAATTCAAGCGGCCCTGTGAAGTTAATGTAGTTTTCAGCGTGCTCGGGACTCCACAAACGAGGTAAAAACCCTTTGTGATTCCCATTGGCATTAATACGTGCATTCTCCCAATGGTTAACAATCACATAGCGTCCTGTTTTTTCGTCTCTCTCATACTTAGGTTTATCGTCAATGTAGGGTTCAAGGTCATCTTGTCCAGCATACATATCAGAGAACATTGGGCCATAAAAAAGCTTGGTTTCAGGATATTGTTCTAGATTATAGTAGGCCAATAATTGTCGTGCATCAGAAGGAGAATTTTCATTGATAACTGTGTTGGCATTTGCACGAATGGGAAGCATTATCCAAGAGGAGAAGCCAAGAAGCACAAATAAAACACACAATATTCCTGTGTTGAGGTTAACGTAGTTTTTCTTTCGTGTGAAGCGCAGGCCATAGTAGAAAAATAAAACAAATAAAACCCCAGTTATGATGGTGCCACTATTGAAAGGTAAGTTGACTTGATTGACAAAGAAAACCTCCATTTTACTAAAAAATGCGAGGGTAGAAGGTAAAAGAAGTTTGAAGATGAATAGAAGAATCGCTACAGAAACTACATTGGCAACCACAAAATTCTTTAGCGTAATTTTTTGTGTGTTTTTAAAGAAATAAAGCATTCCTATTGCAGGAATGGTTAATAAACCCATAAAGTGAACGCCAAAAGAAAGTCCTATAACAAAAGCGATGAGTAATAACCACCGGTCACCACGTGGAGTGTTCATTTCGTTCTCCCAACGTAAGGCCATCCAGAAAAGCGATGCTAAAATACAGGTAGCCATGGCATAGACTTCAGCCTCTACAGCATTGAACCAGAAACTATCAGAAAAACAAAACGCTAAAGCACCAACCGCAGCACTACCAAAATAACCAACAGCTTCTTTAGGGGTTGTAATTTCAGTAAAAGCAGGCAGTTTACGCAATAATAAAACGAGAGAAAGGTAAAGGAATAGTACGGTGAAAGCACTTGAGAAAACAGACATTAGGTTAACCATTAAAGCTATTTTCTCTGGACCAGTAGCAAAGAGGGCGAAGAAAGCCCCCATCATTTGAAAAAAGGGAGCTCCTGGCGGGTGGCCAACTTGAAGTTTAGCAGAGGTGGCGATATACTCTCCAGCATCCCAAAAACTAGCAGTGGGTTCTACCGTTAATCCAAAGGTAAGTAGTGCTACAGTAAATACTTCTGCTGCAACAATTCGATTCCAAAAAAGCAATTGTTTTTCAGTCATAAAATGGGCTTATTCCACACGAAAATACACATTAAAAACAAATAAGACTGGGCATTTAACAAAAGCATCTACCAAGGATTTAAATCTTCTCAAAAAGACCTAAATCGGTATTCTTTTCTACCTCATTCCAGAGAAAATACTGCCCTTGCATTGTTATGTATACATTGGGGGAAAGACATTGTGAAAAAGCCAAGGCGCAGCCTAGGTTAAAAAATCCGTCTGATGAACTCCCAAAAGCATAAGGAATCATTGCACCTGTTAATACAATGGTTTTATTGAGCTTTAATTGTGCTAGCTTTTTTGCTGTTTGCACCATGGTATCCGTTCCGTGAGTAATCACTATAGACTGCGACAAACTTTGGGAACAAATAGTTTCTATTTGCTTTAAGTCATCTTGTGTTAATTCAAGGCTGTCTTTTAAAAAAAGCGGGGTGATATTAACGGGTAATTTACAGCGGCTTCGTTCAAGCATTTGAGGGATATGGGTCTCATTGAAATACAACTTTCCGTGAATATGATCGTAGGTTTTATCGAAGGTTCCACCCGTAACAATTAGCTGTATCATCTTTTTTTAAATTAAATGTATAGACAGAAAATCAGATTTGGTTGAATTTTCCTAAAAATCTTTTTAATGAAAAAGAAACTTTAGTTAAATTTGCCCCGCTAATGGCCCATGGTGTAACTGGCAACACGTCTGATTTTGG
>WTJU01000056.1 GCA_011526285.1 Candidatus Arcticimaribacter sp. | reverse complement strand
CATTTAAGTAACCTTCATTCTTTTTTAAAACAGCGCTGAATTGATATCTTGCACTAATGAAGCACCTCAGTTATTCCAGCTAATTGGCAAACTTCTTTGATGTAATCGTTGTATTTTTGGTCACTTATCTTATTAGGGAAGGACCCATTACGCTTATCAAGCACCTGCTGTACGTCATCAAGTATTGGTAAGACGACATCTTTTTTAGTCTTCTTTTGTTTGAAACGCAACAGCTTTAGACCATGATGTTCAATGATGTTTTCAGATGAAAAATAAAAGAAATCTGAAATGCGTTGAGCAGTGAAACAAGAGATGATCAACCAATCTCTAACCTTATCAAGTCTATCACTTAGATCTAACTGTTTTTTTTTCGAGTTCTTCAATAGTGAGGTAAGTATCATCAGTCTCCTCGCTCTCCAGCTTAATCTTGTTGAATTTGGTATATACAGTTAAATCTAGCTCCTCTGCTCCAAAGTTTACAAACGACTTAATGCAATTCCACTCTTTCTTTGTTGTATTCATACTATAGTTGTGGAACTCATAGAAGGAGACAAAGTCATCGAAGAATGTTCTAACTATCTGATCTATGAAATAGGTTTTACCATGATAGTCTTCAATTTTTTTAACCTTGTTTCTAACCTTTCGGTAGGTCTTTATTGAAGAAGTTGTAAGTTCATTTGACTTAGCTTCGATGTATTTATCAATGACTTCTATAAATAATCCAGAACTCTTTTCATCAGCGCGATCATCTATTACTCCTTGAAGCCATAACTTATCAATCTTAAGTCCATTCTCGTTATGAAAGGAATCGATAACTCTTTTTTCAATAGCATTCAGTTCACTGTCTACTCTTATCTTCTCGTTCTTTATCTTAGGATCATTTATCCTTTGTTTTGAGTGATACTCTTTCCAGTACAACTTTGAAACAACAACATTAGTTTTAGAATCATAAGTGTAATCTTTACCCTCATGACGAAATCTAAGACGAGCTGTAAGTGGCGCACGTGCTTTTGTAGAACGATAAAGAAAGGTTAGTCCAGCCATTTGTACGATAAATGTGCGGTAAACGACACTTTTATGCAATATTATGCTTCAGTATGCAATATCAAGAAAAGGGAAGATTAACGCTAACCTATTGTTTTTACTTAAATTTGGAGATATTTACTGAATCTAACAATGGAGCAGTATTTAATAGGTTAGGTAGCCTCCGACTCCACTCTACTAGCTCGTAAGCCTAATGTTTACGGGCTTTTTTTTTATTCCCAATTGCCCAAGTGATTTGTTTTAATTACGGTTAATTAAAAACCAAAAAGAAATAAACATACAAGAATTATTCTCATGTCTCTTGGCTGAATCTTTGTGGGAGAGATTGAGTTTTTTTTAGAATATTAGGACTGATTAAATTAATTGGCACAATTTTAGTTAAATCCTGTTGGATTAAGAATAAGATCAATTTTTGTACTTTTACACTTTTTTAGCAAAATTTTAAAAAATAAAACACTATAATTATTTATTGTATGACTCATATAAGAAGAGCCTTTTTCTGCTGCTTTCTGCTTTTTAGTTTTATAACTGTTGCTCAATCTACCCGCGTTACCAATGCGGGGATTTCTATTCAAGGAATTGCGAGAGATTCTAACAATTCTGCCATTGCCTTAGCCAATAACGTTGCGGTGAGTATTCGAATTTATAAGATCACGAATGCGCAAAACAACACGCAAAGTAATGTTTTGACTAGAAACGCCTCTGTTCGTACAGATGATTTTGGTGTGTTTTCTTATGTGTTAGATGTTCCAGAGTCAACCTTTGCTTCTATTGGAAATTTTGATACTTACATTGAGTTATCTAGTAATGGAGTGATTTTTGTCAACGAAAAGTTACAATCTGTCCCCTATGCCATCCATGCGGTAAAAGCCCATAACGGTGTGCCTACTGGTGCAATTATGCCCTTTGTTGGTGGCAGCAGTGATGTACCAGAAGGATGGTTGCTTTGTGATGGTTCTGCTATTCCAACAGACGATTACACAGCCGACTTAAGAGGACTCATAGGAGCAAATACCCCTAATTTAAATGGGGTTTTCCTTCGTGGAGCTGGTAGCCAAACAATCCCTACATTAGGAACAAATGGCAACAGTAACTTTGGAGCAAACGGGAAAGAATATAACGGAGGAAACATAAACACCTACCATATTGATCGATTGAAAAGCCACAAGCATATTATAAATACCTTAACCGGTAGTCCCCGAGATGATCAAGATACTGCAAACTGGTCAGGCTATAGAGAAATTAGTCCCGGAGGAAGATCCTATTATGACTTCTTATACCGTGTAGGCGCCACTGTTATTGTAGGAGATACACAAGGAGGTGCAGATTCTTACGCTAGCTCAGCAGATAAAGTTGGAGATGGTGCACACAAGCACCCACAATACAATTACAGCAATTCACTTGATGGCCAAATAACCGTTTCTTCTTACGGAATAGGGGCTTACAATATCCCAGCTGTGAATGGAATTATACAAGAGAATGCTGCCAATGAATCAAGAGCACATCATCAACACAGAGTATATGGTGAAACTTGGAATTTTCCGCATGGGACTCCAGATGATACTTCTTGGGCAAAACCCCCTCCAGCCACTAATTCAGATACTGCACCAGTTTGGTATTCTGTTAATTATATCATCAAAATATAATAGCTAGTGCATTTTCGCTTTCTTCTATTTTTCCTCTTAGGTTCAGTTGTGCTATGGGCACAAGAGACAATATCTCCACTCGCTATTTCTGCAGCGTCTAGTCAATCTTCTAACCTGTCTATTAGCGCACAAACAGCCTCTGGTACAAGCCTAACTATTGATCGTATTAGTACAGCCATAGGTCAACCCTTTTTAGGGATTAATCAAACTACTCCCCAAACGGTTAACGCGACCTACACGCAAAATTACGAACGAGATTTTGGGTTTCCATGGGGCGTGTTTTATTCTTATAACACTTTCTCTGAAAGTTTTTTTGAGGTATCCAAAGGATATTACACCGATAGAATTAAGCTGTCTTGGCAAATTTTAAATAATCAAGATAAAATTACCAGTATTAACATCTATCGAACAGAGGATGTTGATAGCGATCAGCCGGCATGGGGAAACCCTCTTCAGAACTTATCTGCTACAACGACTTCATTTGAAGATACCAACACCGAAGGAGGAAAACTTTACCGCTATAAGGTACAAGTCGTAAGTTCAGAAACAAATGGCAATGTTGATTTGGCCGGTGTAAATAACTTATATACAGGATTTATTGAAGGAATAGGGTATCGCAACCCTAGCGGTTTAATTACCGGAAATGTTACCTATGAAGGAGGAAATCCAGTACAAGGGGTAACAATTACTGCTGTACCAGATGGCGGGAGTAGCCAGATAGGAACTTCTTTAAGTATTCCTGCAGACGCTAAATTACAAGTGGATGCTTTTCATGAAAGCCTTCAAGATGAGTTAACGGTACAACAGTGGATCAAACCATTTTATGCTTTTCAAGCAGATACGCTTCAATTATTTGAATTAGAAAGTGATGCTGGAGAAAAAATTAATGCCCTTCTATCTTATACCCTAGACGATGGGATTCGCCTGGAAGTAGCCAGTAATACCTTTTTAATCAATGGCTATATTCCTAGCGGAAAAGTAGATAACGGGAGTAATGATTTGATGATAGAGGCCGCTAATATCAACACTAAATTCACCCACATTAGTGTTGTTTTAAAGCAAAATGAAGTTCCATTACTCTATATCAATGGGCGCAGAATTGATGCAGATTATGTCAACGATCAAAATACTCGTCTAGAAGATGGTGAGATGACATTGACCACGACAACCCAAACCCTACAACTCAATTATGACTCAAATGGGATTGAGCACAGCTGGACTAAAATAAGTGTAGGGGGAAGAAAAAAGGCACTGATTGATGAATTGCGTCTTTATGCTAAAGCCCTAGCGGCAGAAGAAATTTTTACTGACTTTCGTCGTTACCTGAGAGGAAACGAGAGTGATTTACACGTTTACTTAAGGTTCAATGAAGGCCGAGGAAAGTTTGCCTATGATCTAGCCTATAAAGGCTTTACTTATTATGGAAACGATGGTCGTTTTGTTTCCCAAAATGATCCCATACAGTGGGCATCAGATTCAGATCAGTTACCAGAGGCCGATCAATTAGGGATACTTGGTGTAACAGATGCGAATGGAAATTATGTTATTTCTTCCATTCAATACCAAGGGTCAGGAGAGACCTATTTGATTACGCCATCTCTAGGACGTCACCAGTTTGCTCCTTCTCAAGAATTAGTCTTTATTGGCGAAGGATCTACCGTGATCAATAATGTTGATTTTATCGATAAATCGTCTTTCACTTTTAGAGGAAGGATACTTTATGATAGCCGTGGGGTATTCCCGCAAGGACCCCCTTCAGACGATGTTACGGGAGATATTAGAGATAATGAAGCCTACAACGCCTATGTTGTAGGGGATATAAAATACCCTAAAGGAGAATATTGGGCAGAATATGGCACAGGAAACAGCAGCCAAACAATTGTTCGTTTAAACCGTTATGCTCCAATTCCTCTTTCTGGCGCTTATGTGTATATCGATAATCAACTGGTTATTAGTGATGAAAATATCCCAGTAGAATCAGATGATGAAGGGCGTTTTACCATTAGTGTCCCCATAGGGATGCATTCTATTCGCGTTGAAAAGCAGGGACATGATTTCATTTATGAAGGCCGTTTCCCTAAAAAAGACACTATTGTTTCACAAGACCAAACCCGTGTTGTTAATACTAACTTTGACTTTTTCGAAGATACAGACGAAGAAGTCATCTTTATTGATGAAACAAGAATTGAGTATGTTGGACGTGTGGTAGGAGGAACAATAGAAGGAGATAAACCCCTAGGTTTCGGATATGACGGCGCGCAAAGCTATCAAGTTAGTTCTACTTCTCCCGAAATTGTCTATACCTCAAAAAACAATATTGGGACAGCCTCTGTTACTTTGGGCTATCGTCAACCTGGAGCAACTTCAATCACAGACGAGTATAAGAGTGTATTTAGCACCAATAGTGAAACAGGAGAGTTTAGGGTTTCCCTTCTGCCATTGCGCTATGAATTAGATCAAAACGATTTGTATATCCCCACTCAAACCACAGACGTTAGAAGATTTTTGGACGCAAGTCAGGTTTTGAATTTTTCTACCATCACTATTCCGGTAGAAGAACATTATCTCTATGAGGGAGATACTATCGCGAGCACTTTACCCTACCATTATAAGTCTAAATTTATTTATCGCGCTACCCCAGAAATTAATGTATTGTCGCAAACGCACGAGAATGAGATTACTGTGGGAGAAGTCTCTTACACTGTTACGGGAACAAACTTCGCACTTTATAATCAAGGGGGAAAATACAGTATTAAAGTTCAAAAACTAGAACGCTATTTCAATTACGAACTACCCTCAAACGAACAATTATCTACGGTTCCTGTAACCGATGGGGAATTAGTTGTTACCAATAATTTAGTCGATTCTCGTCCTGGCTCTGCTTATTTTGAAGAAAATGAAGCAGACCAAAGTATTGTAACCTACCATTTTATGGCGGGAATGCCTAATACCGATGTGTCGAGTAATTTTCAATCCACGCTTTCATTATTGTATCGCTTAAACACTGTGGATTATCCCATCACGGGCTATTTAAACAATGGTGTAATTATTGGCTCAAAGTCTAGTGGCGGTCAAACTTTTGAAACAGCAGGGCCAGAAATCCCAGACATTATCTTACGCGATCCGCCAGGGTCAGAAAGTTTTGCTACCATCGAACAAGGTTCATCTTTCTCTAGTTCTAGAGAATATGCCGGTGCAGTAGGCTCAACTATCGGAGCCAGTATCGGGGTAAAAGTTGGTCTTAAAGTAGGTGTAGGAGGAGGTCTACTAGGACCACTAATTGAAAGTGAAAGTTATGTTCAAGGAACAACAGGGATCAACTTTGGTTTTTCTTCTAACTTTGGAAATGAATTAACAACAAACTATAGTTTTAGCCAGTCTATATCTACAAGCGATGACCCTGACTGGGTAGGAGCAGATGCAGATCTCTATATTGGGACCTCTTATAACCAATTCTATGGGGTAATGGATAATATTGAGCCCACCCTTGCTCAAGTAACAGACACAAATAGCGCAGTTGTTTCTATTCCAGTCAACACAACATCTGGGACAATTTATATTTCAAAAAACAAGGCCCTTTTCTTTTCTCCAGGAGACGAGCGTACCGTTTTTATTTATTCGCAGCGTCAAATTTTAACGGATATCATCCCGTTTTACACAGAGATATATGACAATTATGATTGTATTGTCAACAATACAGATCCTTGTCCTATCTCGATAGATGGAGATATAAAACCGCGTGTCTGGTATGACTCTCAAATTAAACTATGGCGAAGAGTAATTCAAATTAACGAAGAGACGAAGTACTTAGCAAATTCTGACAGAGAGGGCTTACGCCAAAGAATTGAATCTGATTTTCAAACCTACTTCACTCCAGGAGATACAGAAGGACAGTCAAATGATAGCGGGACCTTTTTTAATCCTGCAGGTGAGACGCTTAATCGAATGTTCCAAGAAAATTTCTTTGAAAATATTTCTTTTGACTCAGGATTAGGAGAGTTTACCAAAACGGTTGGAACAGGAAAAACAGATGTGAATGAATATACTGTTGGCTTTGAGATTGAGCAAAGTAATGAGTTAGAGGTTGTTTTAGATTATGGTGGAAACGGTGGAACGATTAAAGTCGAAAACAAAAACACTGCTTCTTTTGAATATACCAATAATGATGAAACCGAAACAACGCTAGATATTAGCTACACCTTGAAAGACGGCGACGACTATAACAAGTTTAGTATTGATGTTGTCAACGCTTTTGATGGGAATGGGCCTGTTTTTGTTACAAAGGGTGGTGAAACGTCCTGTCCTGTAGAAGAAGCAACGTTTTCTTATTTCTTTCATCCAGAGCAACAACCGGTTGCAGAAGACAGCGCCACTTCAATTTTAACCCTAGCGGAAAATCAAAGAGTAGAAATTTCTAAAGGAACTATAGCGATTGAAGTTCCTTATATCGAAGTTGAGAACGCTTCTGTTTCAAATGTTCAACAAGCTACCGCTGCCGAATTTACTATACGGTTACGAAACGATTCTGTCTTAGAACCTGAAGAGTCAGAATTTATTCTCTATGTCGATCAAACCACAAACCCTAATAATGCTATCATTAATTTAGATGATACCGGAACACCTTTCTATCTCGACGGTGGAGAGACAGTTGAATATACCTTGACCTTAGAAAAAGGATCAAGTAATATTACAGAATACAACGATATTCGCATTGTCTTTGAATCCATGTGTGATGCAGATTTATCTGAAGAGATTTTTATTTCAGCAGCCTTTGTTGACTCTTGTGCAAAAGTGGAAATATTAGATCCTTTGGATCAATGGGTAATCAATAATTCTACTGCCTATACTTCTAATGACGAAACGATTCCACTTCTCATAGAGATGCAATCTTTTGACTATGATGACAGTAGTTTAGAACGCATTGATCTTGAATATAGAATGGAGGGGTCGCCTTCATGGACAAAACTGCAAACCTATGTTTCTAGTGAGACTATTTACAATCAACTCATCAGTAACGGGGAGAGTGAAGTTTCTTCGATCACCACTTCAGAATTCACTTACAGTTGGGATATTGCTCAAGAAGGTTTACCAGACGGCAACTATCAATTAAGAGCTAGAACAACTTGTTTTAATGGAACCGAATATAATTCTATTGTGATCAATGGGAAAGTTGATCTTTCTGCACCTATTCTATTTGGAACACCTAATCCATCAGATGGAATTCTCTCTTTAGGAGACGATATCACAGCACGTTTTAATGAGGAAATTAAAGCAAATGGAACCCTGACCCGATATGAATTTTTGGTTCAAAAAAACCAGTTGCCTGTTCAACATGAAGTTTCATTGGCCTTCAGCGCAGATACCCATCAAGGGGAAATTGAGCGTCCCTTCATTTCTTCTGGAGATTTTGGACTGGAATTTTGGCTGAAAAACGAGGTTACTTCTGGACCAGCAAAATTAATTAGCCAGCAAGAAGGGGTGAATGTTCAACTCACAAGCAATCAACTCACTTTTGTCCTTGGAAGCGAAACCCTCTCTGCTCCTATCCAATCAGACGGAGCGTATCATCATTATGCCCTTTCTTATGAAGCAGAAACTGGCAACATTCAAATTGTTGAAAATGATAATATAGTGGGGCAACAAACAGTGACGCAAAACTTGAACTTTTCGAGTAATAATTCCATTTTTATTGGAGGGGAAAACTTTAGAGGGAATCTTCACGATCTTAGGTTATGGAGAAAATCAATTTCGCGTGAAGATGCTGTAGCCAATATGAATACACTGCTTAATGGAAATGAAAACAACCTCTTGGGGTATTGGCCTATGAACGAGGGGAATGGACAAATTGCTAAAGATTATTCTCGTTCAAAACAGATGATATTGAGCAATGTAAACTGGGAAATCTTCCCTAGTACTACTGCCTATGCGTTCAATGGATCAAATTATTTAAGTTTAGATCAGGCCAATCGATCAGTAATTACGGCAAGACAGGATATTACCTTATCATTTTGGTTTAAAACGGGACAAGCAGGTCCAGCAACCCTCATTTCAAATGGGAAAGGAGACGCAAGTGATGATCTTGCTAACAATGGATATAGAAATAAATGGGCGATAAGTCTTGATAGTCAAAACCGCCTTTCTCTTAATGCAGAAAACAACAGCTATCCCTTTGGTTCAGAGCAGATCAACGATAACAGTTGGCACCATGCTGCAATTGTTGTAAGACGATATGGAAATATGCTTCTTTTCCTCGACGGAGAAAGAGTATCTTCTTACAGTAATGAAGAAATTGGAGGATTCTCTGGCAGTACTGTCTTTTTAGGGGCTAGAGGACAAATTTTATCAGATGGTACAACGAATATTGATCAGTATTATAACGGTAGTATAGATGAACTTAGACTCTGGAATACTGCTAGAACAACAGATCAAATTAAAGAAGACCGTTATTTTGAAGCAGACTACACTTCGACAGGGTTGCTTTTATATGCTCCTTTCAATCAACCAGATCAAGCTAATGCTAACGGCCCAAAATATTGGTACCCTTTCAATAGTTTTGAAATGCGAAGCGAATACGCTAACCTTAATGGTAGTGCATTAGCTTATACCAGTGTATCCCCACCTGTTAAACCAAAACGTCCGACTGAACGTTTAGTGGTGGAGGGAGTCATCAACTATGACGAGCTACTACTGAATCCTCAAATTACTGATTGGGCAAGTATTGAAAATAAAATTGCTTACATAACCGTGGCCAACCTTTACGACATGTCGGATAATAGACAATTATCCCCAGTTACTTGGACGGCACTGATTAATAAAAATCCTTTAAAGTGGTATATCGAAGGCGAGGGAACTTCGGTTGATTTTGTTAAAGAAGAGGCCGCCTCTTTTACTTTTGAAATTACCCTTGTGAATAGAAGTGGTACGGGGCAACCTTATGCCATTACTACACCAGATTGGATAAGTATTGACGAAGCTACTGGTAGTGTTCCGCCAGGGGGAGTGATAAAATTAACAGCCTCAATCCAGCCAGAATTATCTTCTGGAGTGTATGAAGACCAGCTTATTTTGTCTTCAGATTACAGCTTTAATGAAAGAATAGATGTGCGTCTTAGGGTACGAGCTCCAGAACCCAATTGGAATTTAAGCCCCACCGAATTTGAGCAATCAATGACCATACTAGGGAAAATACGCATCGACAACAGTTTTAGCGATGATCCTAATGACCGTGTTGTGGCTTATCGCGATGGGGAAGTAAGAGGAGTTGTAGGTTTAACTTATGAGGAAAGCTATGATGACTATTTTGCTTATTTAACGGTTTATAGTAACCCTACAGACAGCGGAAATTTAAGTTTTAAAATTTGGGATGCTTCTGCTGGTAGAATTAAAGATGCTAATATCAATGGTGCAGCCACTATTCCATTTACAGAGAATGGACTATTAGGCGGCTTTAGTGCACCGATAATTTTTGACAATAATGGCTTAGAAAGTCAAGAAATAATTTTTAATCAAGGCTGGACTTGGATATCGCTCAACGTTTCTAATAGTGACTTTAGTGACTTAAACACCCTTTTTGATGGTCTTGAACTAGCGACCCTTGATAAAATTATGTCAGCAGGTCCAGCCCGCTTTGACCAGTATGAAGAAGATCTAGCCAACCCCAATAATAGTGGTTGGTTTGGCTCTATATCTTCTTCTAATGGATTGACGACAGAAAAGATGTATAAGGTTAAATTGGCTCAGGGGCAACAATTCTTAATTTCTGGAAATAAAGTGGACTTAAGTCAATGGAGCTTCCAAATTCAGCAGAACTGGAATTGGCTCCCCTATGTGGTAGGAAGAAATGTTCCTATTGACGAGGCCTTGGCTAATTATAATCCACAAAATGGGGACCTTATTAAGTCTCAAACCCAGTTTGCAATCTATGACGGTTCAAATGGCTGGAGAGGTTCCTTGACTTATCTATACGAAGGGCAAGGATACATGCTCAAGGCGTCTTCTGCACAAACCTTTACCTATGCTGATTACCTAAATAGTACCGAGAAATCAAGGCAAAATGATAAAGATAGCGCTCCTGTTGTTAAACAAGCATTTGCAGCCTATTCTTCCAACATGAATTTAATCGCTAAAATACCGACTAGATTTAACGGGATTAGAGTTTATGATAATGATGGTAATCTTGTTGGAGAAGCCTTTACAAGTCGTGAAGGATTTGAAGAATACCGCACGCTATTTGCTACCATTTATGGAAATAGCTATCAAGATCTCAAGGTTGTTTTATTAGAGGGAGACAAAGAAGTGCCTACTTCTACCTCATTGGTTTTTGTTGCAGATGCGCTTTATGGTACTGTTAACACCCCATTGATTATAGAAGAAGACACGCTTATTAGGGCGACATTCTATGCAGCACCAAATCCATTTACAGACTATGTTAATGTTGATTTCCAAGCGACTACTTCTGGAAGTGCAATCCTCTATGTTTTTGATGTAAATAATCGAGAAATTACCGCACAAAATATAACCATTGTAGAAGGAGAGAATAGTGCTAGAATCCAATTCGAACAATTACCAAGGGGGACTTATATATTGCAACTGCGATTTAATGGGAATACCTATTCGAAACTATTAATCAAAAACTAAGTTTACCCTTTTGAAAAAGTTCTTTTGTCTATTTTTTCTGGCGACATCTTCTCTACTTTCGCAGACTCCGTCCTGGACCGTTGACGAAAGTTTATTCGAGTTCAGCATGACCTTTGTGGCAAAAATCAACATTGGTGGTGAGCGTTTAGCCTCTTCTACCGACTTAGTAGGAGCATTTGTTGGGGGACAATGTCGAGGGGTTGCTAACCCTACTTATATAGCGTCTTCTGATGCTTATTATGTTTACCTCACTGTGTTTGGCAATACTACTGGTGAAACAATTACATTTAAAGTTTACAGGGCAGACACCAATGAAGAAATTACTATAAGCAGAACGATTGATTTTGAATCCAACCAACACATTGGGTCTCGTTTTCAGTCTTTTTCAATTGCAGAGCCCACTTTACGATCTGATGCAGAGTTAACCTCTTTTGGTTTTAATGACCAAGTGGCAGATTCGCTTAGTATTTCAAACGATAGTATACGTTTCTTTTTTGTTGAAGATATTGACGAAACACAACTTACGCCCAATTTTACCACGAGTGATGGAGCCAAAGTTTTTATTCGACAAGTAGAACAAACCTCTGGAGTTGGGGTGCGTGATTTTAGCACTCCTGTGGTTTATCAAATTATGTCTGAAGATGAATCTGTTCTCAACGAAGTTACCGTCAGTGTTTTTGATGAAAATAGCGGTACAGAAAATGGATCTGATGATCCTTCTAATCCAGATTCAGACTCTTCAGGCGGTAACAACTCAACATCACCTCAAGTGAGTTTTAATATTTCTCAATCCAATGAAAACTCACAAGTCAGCGAAGATGGGTCACAGGATAATTTCATTGTCTTTTTAAATCGGCAACCACAGGTTCAAGCTGTATTTACCATTACTTCTAGTGACCCAGAGGAAGTACGGGTGCTAAATCCTGAAATTATTTTTACGCCAGAGAACATTAATCTAGCTCAATTTGTCTATTTAGAAGGTGTAGACGACGATATACAAGATGGAAATCAAACGAGTACAATCACTATTCAAGTTGACCCCACTAGATCTGATGCAATATTCTCATCTCTACAAGCAAAATCATTTACCTGTCTTACTTTAGATAATGATAATATTCCAAGAATTATTGTTTTAGAAACCAATGGTTCCACTCAAGTAGATGAGTCTGAAAGTGAGGATACTGTTTTTGTTTCTTTGGGAA
>WTJU01000099.1 GCA_011526285.1 Candidatus Arcticimaribacter sp. | reverse complement strand
CCTATTTCAGTTTTTATGATGTAGCCGAGAAGATAGGCATCATTATAGGGATGTTTCTCTTCGGTGTCATTGATCAAATCACAGGCAGTATGCGTTATTCGATCATCTTTTTTACGCTCTTTTTTGTTTTTGGAGCTCTTTTGTTATTGCGGGTTAACCGAAAGCCCAACCTTAGTTCATCGGTCGAATAGCCCCCGAACCAGAGACCTTACTGATGAGTTTTAGACTCGGTTCTTCTTTGTAACGAATATTTCCGGAGCCCGAAATTTTTGCGGTAAGACGTTTGCTGCAATTCAGGTCAATGTTTCCTGATCCAGAGAGTTTAGCTTCGCCATTTTCGGCCTCAAAATCTGCCAAGCGAATATTACCTGAACCCGAAAGTTTAGCGTTAACATTGGTGCTCGTTCCACGCAATTGAATTTTCCCACTCCCTGAGAGGTTTATAGCAGTAGTTTGGGCCTCTAGCTTAAGTTGAATTTTTCCCGAGCCAGAGTGGTCTACATTAATGGTATTGGTGCTAAACGATTCGTTTGAAAAAACTTTTCCAGAGCCCGCATGCAGCAAAGCATTGAGGGAGGTTAGCGGAGCTTTTATATGAATTGGTTTGTTGTTTGTTGGTTTTAGATAGCTCTGCTTTTTTAATCGGATGGTCAGGGTTTTATCATTCACCTCGGTTACAATTTGCTCCATTAAGTTGGCATCGGTAGTGATAGTTAAAACATTCACTTGTCCAGAAGTCAACTCTACATTAAAAGGGCCTTTAACGGTTAGTTGGTCAAAGGTTCCAATGCTGCGTTCTTTTGTAATTATATTCCCGTCACCTTTATATCGTTTTTGGGCAATGCTTAGTGTGCTCACAAAAAGTAAAAGGATACTCAAGGTTAATTTTAATGTTTTCATGTGTTTGGGTTTTTAGTGTTTGTATAATTTTACACTGCCATAATCGGCAGAAATGTCTAGGGTGTTTTTATCACTACGGTGCGTGCCACTGTAATAGCGGTCTGTTGTTTCAATGATTTTTTTGTGATAATCTAAAGGAAAGTCACTTTTGAAATTGGCATATTCTGTTTTCACTTCGAACTTAAATTCCCATTCTGCCGAGGCCTCTAGGTTAATGCCGGTATAGTCTGTGCTTAGGCGTACACGTTCTGTGGTAGCACGAATATCGCGCACTTGAATCCCACCATAGTCCATATTTAGGTCAAGGACTTGGTGCAACTGCCCAATTTTGATGCTCAGGTAATCGGCATCCCCTTCTATCACATTTGCTTTCCCAATACCTAACTTTCCGTAGTCTGCCTCAAAATCAATCTGATCTAGTTCATCAAATTCACTTTTGCTGTAGTCTGCATCATACTGTAATTTCCCTGCTTTTTCAATACTCAGGCCAGAGTAATCAGCCACAATACGACCGCCACGAATAAAATCAATGTGTGAATTGGGAGCATATTGAATTTCAATGCTATTATCAGGATGGTTTAACTCGCCAACTTCAATACTACCATAAGAACAGTCGAGGGTTGCAGGCCCGTCGGTAACGTCTACAAAAATATCTCCATAGGCATTTTTAATGTTCATGCTGGCCGACTGAGGCAATTGTATAACGTAATCAATGGAGTAGTTAATGTTGTTGGAACGAAACACATTCCAGTTACTCCACCAACTGCGGTTGTTTTCGCCAATATAGGTAGTGGCAGAAATTGCATTTGTGGTTGGTTCGATTTCTATTTCAATTTCTTCAAGTACCTCTTCAGAGCGTTCTTGATTCCCAGCATCTACTTTAATGTTTACAATTAACTGGACTTCTTCTTTGTCCCAAGGAGACAGTTTTACACTTCCATAACGGTTGTCAATCCGAACTTCACCATTGGCGGGAAGTGGAAAGTTTTTTTGGATGTTTCGTTCGGCTTCCTGTGCTTGACCTACCAGCCCAAGGCTTAGGGCCAGGAGCAAGAGGGCAGTTGTTGATTTAAAATACTTCGTTTTCATAGGGTATGCTTTTTTTTGTATTCAATTGTTTTTCCAATGCGATTAAAATTTCCAGACGTTGCTGTAGGTTATCAATCATAGCGCGAAGTAATAGGGGGTGTTGATGTTGTTCGTTGAAGGAAGTTTGGAGTTTTTTGTACTCTTCGTCTAAAACACTCATTTGTGCACGTACATCGCGCAATGGTACTTCAAAGCGATTGCTGTAGGTGGTTTCAAGACGAACAAGTTGTTGGTTAATTTGTTGCTCATAAAACAATGTCAATTCGGTATGGGGTTCTACTGCCTTGGGAGTTTGTTTGTTCCCTAGACCAAAAAAGAGGAGCAAACAGGCAGCGATGGAAATCCATGGCACCAATTTTAATACAGGAGAATTTTGTCGATCCAATTTTTGTTGGAAACGCAACGCGTGTCCTTCCATTGGCGTTTGTTCTTCTGTTTTTTCTTTTAGGGCTGCAAAGGCTTTATCGAGTGACTTCATTTTGTATGAGATATTGCTTCAACTGTGCTTTAGCTCGGGAGATGAGCGTGCGACAACTCCCGTAGCTAAGACTTAAAATTTCACTTAATTCATCGTAATCATATCCTTCAAGATACATCAACACCAAAGCAGTGCGGTAACGGCTTTTGAGTTGGTTGAGGGCTTCTTCTAGGTGAGCGCTATGGTCATCATCCAATGCTTCTTCCCATTCGCTTGGTTCTTCTGTTTTTTCTTCTTCTAGTACAGACCATCGGTGTTTTTCTTTGGTCTGTAAATGATTGAGCGCTTTCCTTACTGTAATTTGTTTAAGCCAGCCTCCAAACTTGTTTTCTCCTTTGTATTGATTGATTTTTTCAAAGGCGGTTAAAAATCCATCGTGCATGACGTCTTCTGCATCGACAGGATTTTGAACAATCCGCAAAGCGCTGTGGTACATTGCTTTGTGGTAACGCTGATAGACTTCCATTTGCGCACGCTGGTCTTTTTTTTGACACCGTAAAAGGAGTTCATCTATGGACAGCTGTTCTATCATTGTTTTGTTTCGCATTTCTATTGTATAAGAAGCACAGATTTAAAATTGTTACACTTAAAGTTTAAAAATAATCCTTGGCACAACTCTTGTCGCTATTATGGCAATACA
>WTJU01000020.1:2645-12752 GCA_011526285.1 Candidatus Arcticimaribacter sp. | reverse complement strand
AAATGAACGCTAAACAATTGCGTTATTACTGTCGTTTAGACCCAGCAGGGGAAGAATTGATTAAAAATGCAATGAATACCCTAGGACTATCTGCACGTGCTTATGACCGTATTTTAAAAGTTGCCCGTACCATCGCTGATTTGGCTGATAGTGCGGCTATTCAATCTGAACATATTGCAGAAGCGATACAATACAGAAGTTTGGATAGGGAAGGCTGGATGGGGTAAATTATGTATCTTCATTACCTATGAAGTTCAAACTTTCTGTTGGTCCTGCCGCTTTAGTTACTGCCGCCTTTATTGGTCCGGGTACACTGACTTTGTGTATTATGGCAGGGGTACAGCACGGGTATAGTTTGTTGTGGGCCATGCTTTTGTCCACGTTTATTACCATCTTTATCCAGAACACTGCTGCACGAATTGCATGGACCACCCGAAAAGGATTGGCAAAAAGTAGTTTAGATCAAGTTTCTTCTCCTGTTTTAAAACTCTGTTTAGCCGCTTTATTGATAGCAGCTATTTTTATTGGAAATGCGGCCTATGAAGCTGGAAACCTCTCGGGCGCATTGCTTGGCTTAAAAGGACTTTTGGGAACAACAACTTTTACAGTATATGGTGTTGATGTTTTACCGCTACTCTTAGGGGCTGTAGTAGCTTATTTATTGCTTAAAGGGGATTTAAAGTGGTTAAAACATTTGTTAGTAGCCATTGTGGTGCTTATGAGTATTTCTTTCTTGATCACAGCCGCATTAACGCAACCTAAGCTTTGGGAGGTACTTCAAGGACTATTTGTTCCTAGAATTAACACGGACGAACTTCTCACTATTATTGGATTACTAGGAACTACAGTAGTGCCTTATAATCTTTTTCTGCATGCTGCTATGGTAGCAGAAAGTCCAAACTTACCCTTTAAAGAACTTCAACGTGACACTTTGATAGCAGTAGGCTTGGGGGGAGTAATTTCCTTATGCATTATTATAGCAGCAGCCTCTATACAAGGAAATTCACTCGCCAATGCCGCCGATTTAGGGGAAGCTTTGAATCCATTGTATGGCTCTGCTGCCCCTGTTTTAATGCAATTTGGATTCTTTGCTGCTGGGTTAACATCTGCTCTTACTGCTCCCATGGCAGCGGCATTTGTAGTAGCAGAATGTTTTCAATTGTCGACAAAAAATTGGGGGTATCGAATCACTGCTTTGTTGGTATTACTCGTAGGAATAGGATTCACCCTATGGGGAGTAGTGCCCTTAGAAATTATTCGTTTCGCACAAATCGCCAACGGACTTTTATTGCCCGTAATCGGTTTGCTGCTGTTATTCACTGTGAATAACAGCAGCCTAATGAAAGGGACAAAACCCAGTGCTTTACAGAATTCATTTTTCGTTTTCATTGAACTCTTTTTTATCTTTTTGGGTGTTAAAAGCTTAGGACTTTTATTTTGAATAAGACCATAGACATTAATTGTGATTTAGGGGAAGGCGCAGGGAACGATCTTGCGGTTATGCCTTATATTTCGTCGTGCTCAATTGCATGTGGCGGACATTTTGGCACCAAAGCCACCATACAAGAAACCCTTAGGTTTGCACAAGATCATCAAGTTAACGTAGGCGCACACCCTGCTTATCCCGACCAAGAAAATTTTGGACGGATTTCAATGGACATTTCTTTGGAACGTTTGCGTGACAGTCTTCGCAAACAACTGGATCTCTTTTTTTCACTTTGCTCAACAGTAAATCATATAAAACCGCACGGAGCGTTATACAACGATATATTTTCAGACCAAGAAAAAGCAACAACCGTCATCAACGTAATAAAGGAATATACACCAAATGGAAAAGTTTATTGTGCCCCAAATAGCGTCTTTTCTCTTTTGGCCAAACAAGCTGGATTGACCGTTTTATTTGAAGGCTTTGGCGATCGTGCCTATACAGAAAATGCCCAGTTGGTTTCGCGTAAAATCTCGGGAGCCGTATTGTCAGACAAAGAAAAAATAGCAACACAAGTTCTTGAGATGATAACACAACAAAAAGTCATTACCATAGAAGGCAACAGCATCCCCTTAAACGTACAAACTGTGTGTATGCACGGAGATGGAAAAAATGTTGTAGAACATCTTCACTACCTTAGTCGGGTCTTGAAAGAAAACAGAATCCATGTCAAAGCCCTTTAGAATAGTTCAACTAAACGAAAAGGTCTTTTCGCTGATCTTTGAAGAAAAATTGACCCTAAACACATCGGCTTTAAAAACTTTTTTTGAAGCGCAATTTTTTGCTTTAGAGGAAATTACAACGACATTTAATCGGATTAATTTGATTTTTAAAGATGAAGTTTTAATTGCCTCCTTAAACGAAAAACTGTCTGATTTTACTGTTGAAGACTTTCACCGAAAAACCACAACCTTCTATTGGGAAATCCCTATATGTTTAGCTCCACAATACACAGAAGACCTGCAATCGTGTTTTGAAGGACAACCAAAGAACTTCAACAATTATTTGAAAACTTTTTTGGCAACAACTTTCACCTTAGAATTTTACGGTTTTTTACCGGGGTTTGGTTACCTGTCAGGATTGCCCAATGCATTGCATTTAGCGCGAAAAGCAAACCCTAATCGTTTAACAAAAGCAGGCACAGTTGCTGTTGGTGGTGCGCAGGTGGGTGTCTATCCCCAAGATAGTCCAGGCGGATGGCAGGGGATTGGTTATTGCCCTGTTCCGTGGTTTTCACCCCAACAAACCCCACCGGTTTTTATTCAACAAGGAGATTCAATTCGCTTTGTAGAAATTGACATCAAGCAAAGTCAGTCCATTGCTCTCGCAGTTGAAATGGGTGTATACCAACCTAAAAAAGTACAGTTGTGATAGAAGTACTAACAGCCGGATACTTTACCTCTTTACAAGATGGGGGTCGTGTGGGTTATCGCCATTTGGGAGTTCCAGTCTCCGGCGCTATGGATTCCAAAGCCTATACTACAGCTATTGCTCTATTGCCTTTTCAAAATGATAAATTTGTATTTGAGTGCACCTTACTTGGTCCTAGCTTTTTGTTTCACCAAGCATTGCGATTTGTGCTTACTGGGGGGGAGATGGAGGCTTGGTTAGATGATCGACCAATTGAAATAAACAGAGTCTATTTAGCCAAGAGCGGTAGTCAGTTGCGATTGGGAAAATCAAAGCAAGGCATTCGTACATATGTTAGATTTGAAGCTGAACTAGCGGTTGAAAAACCTTTGGGTAGTGCAGCATATTTTCATCGCATAACACCTAAAATACAATTAAATGATGGGGATATTTTTAAACTCATCAACCAACCCCAATACCCCGTAGAAAATCCTGTACACCTTAAAATTGATAACCATTACCTTTTAGAGAACATATTGCAGATGACCCCCGGGCCAGATTGGCATCAGTTAAACAAAGACCAACAACACCATTTACTGGAAGAAAAATATCCCATTCTTTCGCACAGTAGAATGGGCTATCGATTATCTGGAACTACAAAAATTGATGCAGGAACTTTATTTAGTCAACTTGTTCTACCGGGCATGATTCAATTGACTCCCGGTGGAGAACTACTTGTTGCAACTGCTGATTGTCAGGTTACGGGGGGCTACCTTCAAATCTTGCAACTCACTCCCCATTCACTTGCTTGCTTAGTGCAGAAAAGAGAAGGTGAAAACCTTACTTTTCAAAATAGACTTGATTAAAAGGAATTCGAAATTGAGGGCCATAAATTCCTCCCTTTCCACGAACACCACAACTAATTACCATATTTATCATAGCACTTGAGGGTAAGCCTAGAATCGCCTTCACGCGTTTAGAATCAAAGCCTTCCATGGGGCAAGTATCATAGCCATTTGCTGCCATACTGATCATAAAATTTTGAGCGGCTAGTGCTGTACTTTTCTGTGCCACTATATCTAGATCACTAGACAGAACTTGTCGGTACATGGGTTTTGAAATGCCTTGTAAAGTCGCTAGTAAACGTTTTATTGGTCCCATTATGCCCAAAAAGTCAGTGTAGAGGGTGGGGATGATTTTAGTGTAATAATTCATCGCCATTTTTTCTCTTTTTGTATCTCTTTTTTCTTGCCCCGAAAACTGTTCTTCTAAAAAATCGAGATTGGCTTTTGCACGTTCTTTCCATTTGTCTTTTCGTGCTACTGCCACTACAAATTGCTGTGCTGTACGGCTAGCGGTTTGACTCAGGCAAGCACTAACCATTTCTTTTTTTGCAGCCGCACTAGTGACGTGATAAAACTCCCACAACTGTAAATTACTACTTGTAGGAGCAAGAGTTGCTTGACGTATACATTCTTTAACCACCTCAGTTTCGATGTGTTGTTCTGGATCATAAACACGAACAGAACGACGGTAGGCAATTGCCTCACTAACAGATTTTTCAGTCATAAATTACATGTAATTGGAAAGTTTTTTTAACCAACCAAAGGATTTAGGGTAGGGCGCATAACGGATGGATGGATCGAGCCATGTTCCGCGTTTCACAACAGGCTTAAGATGGGTAAACGCATCGAAAGAATGTTTCCCATGATAAGCACCAAGGCCACTGTGACCAACACCTCCAAATGGAAGCTTGTCGTTTACAAATTGAATCATACTGTCATTGGACACGCCACCACCAAAAGAATATCGTTCGAATAAGTGTTGAATAAACGTGCCACGCTTGGAAAAAACATAAAAGCCTAATGGTCGTTCAAATTGTGCTATAATACCGTCAATTTCACTCTCCTTGTCGTATGCAAGTAGGGGTAAAATAGGGCCAAAAATTTCATCGGCCATGGTAGGGTGAGAGGTGTCATTTACCTCTAAAAGAGTTGGTTCAATATAACGTGTTTCTGCCTTGTGATTTCCTCCGTGGAGTAGCGTACTATTTTCTATCATTTGTACCAAACGATCAAAATGCTTTTGGTGTGCAATACGTCCGTAACTTTCAGAAGTTTCAGGATTTTCTCCATAGGCTACCTTAATTTCGTTCACCATGGCAGCAATCAATTCATCTTTAATTTTACGGTCTACCAATAAATAGTCAGGCGCGATACAGGTTTGGCCGCAGTTAACATATTTCCCCCAGACAATTCGTTTAGCAGTCAATGCAATGGGAGCAGTAGCATCAACAATACATGGATTTTTTCCACCTAGCTCCAAAATGGTTGGTGTTAGATGCTCTGCGGCGGCTTTTGCCACAATTTTACCAATATGCGTGCTTCCAGTAAAAATGATATGATCCCAACGTAGGGCAAGTAAATCTTGTGCTATTTTGGCATCACCATTTAAAACTGTAACATGTTCTGGTTGGAATGCCTCAGCGATAATATCTGCTAATAACTTAGCCGTTTTTGGTGCGTGTTCAGAGGGTTTTAACACTACAGTATTTCCTGCAGCAACTGCTCCTATAAGTGTTGCCAGCGAAAGTTGAAAAGGATAATTCCACGGGCTGATTTGTAAAGCACAACCAAAGGGCTCTGGAATCAAGTAATCTTTGGAGGGAAAATTAAATACCGATGCTGAAACGCGGCGTGGCTGTGACCATTGCTCTAAGTACTTAATCATGGTTCTCAATTCCTTCATTACCACAAAATATTCCGTTAGAAAAGACTCAAAAGTTGATTTCCCCAAATCGGCAGCCAACGCCTCATTGATATCATTTTCTTTTCCTTTTAAGACGTTTTGAAAACGCTTTAGACTATTTTTGCGGAAGCTTGGATTTTTTGTCTGTTGACTAGCGTAAAATTCGCGTTGTTTTTGATGAATTTCTTGAGCGGTCATAAATAAAAATTATAAGCGCTCAAAGTAGTCATCTTTTTCGAAAGAATAAAAAGTATATCGTTTTTCACTGGAAAAACGATATTTTATTTGCTTTGGGTATCTTTTAAAATATTAACTTAAATAATTGATAGTAAATTAAATAGAATAGTTTTATTGGCTTTGGGCATAAGGAGGTTTTTTCATTTTTTTCAATAGCCCAAAACTTGCCATTTAATTTCGTAATAGATTAATTTTCATGGAACTCAATAAATACAGCAAAGCAGTTACGCAAGATCCAACACAACCAGCGGCACAAGCCATGTTGCACGCAATTGGTTTAACAGACGAAGACTTTAAAAAACCACTCATAGGGATCGCAAGTACAGGCTACGAAGGTAACCCGTGTAACATGCACCTCAATGAACTTTCTGTTGACATAAAAAAAGGTGTAGAGTCATCTAATCTAGTAGGACTTATATTCAATACTATTGGTGTGAGTGATGGGATTTCCATGGGAACGCCCGGGATGCGTTTTTCCCTTCCTTCGCGTGACGTTATTGCTGATTCTGTTGAAACAGTTGTACAGGCTATGTCTTATGACGGGGTAGTTACTGTTGTGGGCTGTGATAAAAATATGCCGGGCGCATTAATGGCTATGCTCCGTCTCAATCGTCCTAGTATTTTGGTTTATGGTGGAACGATAGCGCCGGGTTGTCACAAAGACAAAAAATTAGATGTAGTTTCTGCATTTGAAGCATGGGGCGAAAAAGTTGCAGGAACAATAGATGAAAAAGAATACAAGCAGGTAGTTCAGAACGCTTGTCCCGGTGCAGGCGCTTGTGGTGGAATGTATACCGCCAACACCATGGCTTCGGCCATAGAGGCGCTGGGAATGGCATTACCCTACAACTCATCCAATCCTGCGGTGAGTCCAGATAAAAAAGAAGAGTGTGCCCGAGTAGGTGCAGCATTACGTCATTTAGTTGAACAAGACATTAAACCCAAAGACATTGTTACCCAAAAATCGCTTGAGAATGCCATTCGTTTAGTGGCAGTTCTTGGAGGGTCTACAAACGCCGTTCTTCACTTTTTGGCCATTGCAAAAGCAGCAGGATTAGATTTCACCTTGGATGATTTTCAAACCATCATGGACAAAACACCTTTCCTTGCCGATTTAAAACCAAGCGGAAAATACTTGATGGAAGACCTGCACAATGTTGGAGGAGTTCCCGCCGTATTAAAGTTTATGCTTGATGAGGGCATGTTACACGGAGACTGTCTTACTGTTACTGGAAAAACACTAGCAGAAAACCTAGCAGATGTACCTGCACTTAGCGAAGGACAAGATATTATTCGCCCTGTAGCAGAACCAATTAAACCAACAGGTCATATTAGAATACTAAAAGGAAACCTTGCAAATGGTGGTTCTGTTGCAAAAATAACAGGGAAAGAAGGTTTATTGTTTAAAGGCCCTGCACGTGTTTTTGACGGGGAATATGCTGCTAACGACGGTATTCGCAACGGAGAAGTTCAAAAGGGAGAAGTAGTTGTTATTCGTTACGAAGGACCCAAAGGTGGACCGGGTATGCCAGAAATGCTTAAACCCACCGCTGCCATCATGGGAGCTGGACTAGGAAAAGATGTCGCTTTAATTACTGATGGACGTTTCTCTGGTGGTACGCATGGTTTTGTGGTTGGACATATTGTTCCAGAAGCGCAGAATGGCGGTGCAATTGCACTAGTTCAAGATGGAGACATCATTGAGATTAACGCAGAAAAAAACACACTTGAAGTTCATCTAACCGATGCAGAATTACAAGAACGCAAAGCAAAATGGCAAGCCCCACCACTAAAATTCTCAAGTGGCGTTCTCTATAAATACATTAAAAACGTGTCCACCGCCTCTGATGGTTGTGTGACCGATGAATAAACTCAATGAAAAATTCACAGACCATACACATTTCAGGTGCTGAAGCAGTAATTCGATGTTTGTTGGCTGAGGGGGCCGACCTCGTTTATGGTTACCCAGGGGGTGCCATCATGCCAATTTATGATGAGATCTATAAATTCAGCGATCAGCTACGTCATGTATTAACACGCCACGAACAAGGAGCAACCCATGCGGCACAAGGGTTTGCACGAACCTCTGGTAAAGTGGGGGTCGCTATGGCAACTTCTGGACCCGGTGCAACCAACTTGGTCACGGGTATAGCTGATGCTCAAATTGACTCTACGCCAATGGTGTGTATTACAGGGCAAGTAGCCGATCACCTTTTAGGGTCTGATGCATTTCAAGAAACCGATATTATTGGAATTTCAACCCCTGTAACAAAATGGAATTATCAAATTACCAGAGCTATTGAGATTCCTGAAATCATGGCCAAAGCTTTTTATATTGCACGCTCTGGACGTCCGGGCCCTGTTTTAATTGATATCACCAAGAACGCTCAATTTGAGATGTTTGATTTTGCCTATGAAAAGTGCAAAGGGGTACGTTCTTACCGTCCAGTACCAGTACTTCAAACAAGTCAAGTTGAAGCCGCTGCAGCTGCCATAAATGCAGCAAAAAAACCAATGATTGTTTGGGGACAAGGCGTAATTCTTGGAGAAGCGGAAGAAGAATTTAAGACTTTTGTGGAAAGCACAGGAATTCCTGCCGTATGGACCATTTTAGGTTTATCAGCCCTTCCAACAGCTCACCCACTAAATATGGGAATGGTTGGAATGCATGGTAATTATGGCCCTAATTTATTAACCAATGAGTGTGATGTGCTCATTGCAATAGGAATGCGTTTTGATGATCGAGTTACAGGAAACCTTGCAACCTATGCCAAACAAGCACAAGTAGTGCATTTAGAAATTGATGCGGCGGAAATCAGTAAAAATGTTCATGCAGACTTTCCTGTTTTGGGAGACTGTAAAGCAAGTTTAGCAGCCCTCACTCCTCTAATTCAACATAAAGAACTTACCGAATGGAAAGCGCAATTTCATGCACACATGCAAACTGAAATTGAAGCAGTAATCGAAAAGGATACCAAACCTACCAAAGAAGGTTTGACCATGGGAGAAGCCATAGTGGCTATTAATAAACACACAGGCGGAGACGCTGTTATTGTTACCGATGTGGGACAACATCAAATGATCGCCTGCCGATATGCAGAGTTTGTTCGCTCAAAAAGTAATGTAACTTCTGGTGGTTTAGGAACCATGGGCTTTGCCTTACCAGCTGCTATTGGTGCTAAAATGGGTGCACAAGACCGACATGTAGTAGCAGTAATTGGTGACGGTGGTTATCAAATGACCATACAGGAATTAGGTACCATTTTTCAAACAGGTACAGCGGTGAAAATTGTTGTACTCAACAATGATTATTTAGGGATGGTGCGCCAGTGGCAGCAACTCTTCTTTGATAAGCGTTACGCCTCTACCGAAATGACAAACCCTGATTTTGTTACTATTGCAAAAGGCTATAGTATAGAAGCACAACGTGTGACCAAACGCGAAGAACTTGATGGGGCAGTAGCTGAAATGATTGCCTCAGACAAACCTTACTTTTTAGAGGTTTGTGTAGAAAAAGAAGACAATGTTTTTCCAATGATTCCAACCGGTGCTTCGGTATCTGATATAAGACTAAAATAATGAGTGAAATAACCCGCTATACCATATCAATCTATTCTGAAAATAATGTTGGGCTCCTGAACCGAGTCTCAGCAATTTTTCTAAAGCGCCATATCAATATCTTTAGCTTTTCCACCTCACAGTCAGAAATACCAGGTGTATTTCGTTTTGTTATTGTGGTAAAGGTGACCGAAGAAAAAGTAAAAAAATTGGTGCAACAAATTGAAAAACAAGTTGACGTTATCAAGGCTTACTATCATACCGACGAAGAAACCATTTTTCAAGAATCTGCCCTTTACAAGGTAAAATCAAGTTATTTGTTTGAAGAACGTCAGATTCAAAATATCATAAAAAATAGCCACGCAAATATTGTTACGGTTTCTCCTGAATTTTTTGTTATTGAAAAAACAGGCTTTAGACAAGAAACAGAAAAGTTACGGGAGGACTTAGCGCCTTATGGGCTCATGCAGTTTGTTCGCTCAGGACGAATATCAGTAACAAAGGCGCCTATGGACATCTCAGAAATATTGAATAATTTTAACCACGAAAACAACGAATAAAACGATCACAATGGCAAACTACTTTAATCAATTATCATTACGCGAGCAACTCGATCAACTAGGGCAGTGTCGCTTCATGGATTCATCAGAATTTAGTGAAGGTGTAAGCGCCTTGGCAGGAAAGAAAATCGTCATTGTGGGCTGCGGTGCGCAAGGACTTAATCAAGG
>WTJU01000020.1:0-2545 GCA_011526285.1 Candidatus Arcticimaribacter sp. | reverse complement strand
ACAAAGGTTCGCGAAGATCTTACCGTAATTATGGTAGCGCCAAAATGTCCTGGTTCAGAAGTACGCGAAGAATATAAGCGTGGTTTTGGTGTTCCAACTTTAATTGCTGTTCACCCAGAGAACGATCCACAAGGTCATGGTTTAGACCAAGCTAAGGCTTATGCTGTCGCTACTGGTGGTCACCGTGCAGGTGTGTTAGAATCTTCTTTCGTAGCCGAAGTAAAATCGGACCTAATGGGAGAACAAACCATTTTATGTGGGGTGCTTCAAACCGGTTCAATTTTATGTTTTGACAAAATGGTTGAAAAAGGAATCGAACCAGCCTATGCAGCTAAACTCATTCAATACGGCTGGGAAACCATTACAGAAGCTTTAAAGCATGGAGGAATTACCAATATGATGGATCGCCTTTCCAATCCTGCAAAAATTAAGGCTTTCGAATTGTCAGAGCAACTCAAAGAAATCATGGAGCCTTTGTTCAAAAAGCACATGGACGATATCATGTCTGGACACTTCTCTAAAACAATGATGGAAGATTGGGCGAATGATGACAAAAATCTTTTGGGCTGGAGAGCCGCTACAGGAGAAACTGCTTTTGAAAAAACTGCGCCAACTGCTGCTGAAATTTCAGAACAAGAGTACTTCGATCACGGGGTATTAATGGTAGCATTTGTTCGTGCAGGTGTTGAACTAGCTTTTGATACTATGGTAGCTGCAGGAATTAAAGAAGAGTCGGCTTACTATGAGTCGTTACACGAAACTCCTTTAATTGCAAATACCATTGCACGAAAAAAACTTTTTGAAATGAATCGTGTAATTTCTGATACTGCAGAATACGGTTGTTACCTCTTTGATCATGCCTGTAAACCTCTATTAGAAGACTTTATGAAAGGCATTGACACCGACGTAATCGGTACTGCTTTTGCTGCTAGCGCTGGAAACGGTGTAGACAATAAGCAATTGATTGATGTTAACGAAATAATTCGTTTCCACCCTATCGAGATAATTGGGTATGAATTACGTGACTCTATGACTGCGATGAAAAAAATCGTATAATATGGTTCGACCTAATATTGAAGGGGCGTTAAGGGCACAATCTCGTTTAGATGGGGTTGCGTTACTAACACCCTTTCAGTATTTAGAACGCTACTCAAAACAGCTTCAAGCCGAGGTTTTCACCAAACGAGAAGACTTACAACAAGTACGCTCTTTTAAAATACGGGGGGCTTACAATAAGATTGTAGGCTTATCAAACAATGAGCGAAAACAAGGCATTGTTTGTGCAAGTGCTGGAAATCATGCGCAAGGCTTTGCTTATTCATGTAAAAAATTAAACATCAAAGGCATTGTTTTTATGCCTGTGCCTACGCCAAAACAAAAAATTGAGCAGGTACGTATGTTTGGAGGTGAGGCCATTGAAATTCGATTAGAGGGTGACACCTATGACGATGCATATACCGCGGCCTTGCTTTATCAGCAAGAACAGAATGCCATATTTATTCATCCGTTTGATGATGTTGATGTGATTGAAGGTCAAGCCACCATTGGGCTTGAAATTTTAAACCAAACCGAGCAGCCTTTAGATTATCTTTTTGTTCCTGTTGGAGGTGGAGGGTTACTATCGGGTATATTGACTGTTTTTAAAGCGCGTTCCCCACAAACCAAAATTATTGGTGTAGAACCAGAGGGGGCTCCTTCTTTAGGAACATCCTTGCGAAACAAGCACAACACCCGTTTGCAAAAGATCGATAAGTTTGTTGATGGAGCAGCTGTACAACGCGTTGGAGACCTGTGTTTTGAAGTCGTACAAAATCAACTTGATGATTGTATTAGTGTTCCTGAAGGAAAGATTTGTCAGGAAATTCTTGAGCTCTACAACAAAGAAGGCATTGTAGCAGAACCTGCGGGTGCCATTTCCCTTGCAGCGCTTGAAATCTTTGGTGATAAACTAAAAGGTAAGCGCATAGGAACCCTTTTGTGTGGTGGAAATAACGACATAACCCGAACACCAGAAATCAAAGAGCGTGCTTTGTTATATGCGCAATTAAAGCATTACTTTATCGTGCGTTTTCCACAACGAGCGGGAGCACTAAAAGAATTTGTGAGTGAAATTTTAGGTCCCAACGATGATGTGACTTTCTTTGAGTATTCTAAAAAAAATAGCCGGGAAAATGCTCCTGCTGTGGTAGGAATACAGTTAAAATCTGCCCAAGATTTCCTGCCCTTGTTAGAACGCATGAAAGCCCACGGTTTTTATGGTGATTATCTCAATGAAAAACCTGATTTGTTCCAGTACCTTATCTAGTTAAAATACCAACGGGATGATGTATTGAAAAAGTACAACCAAAAATGCAACTGCAATGAGGTTGATAAATATCCCTACACGTGCCATTTGTGCTACTTTTATGTAACCACTCGCAAAAACAATCGCATTTGGGGGCGTGGCCATGGGTAGCATAAACGCACAACTACTTGCCATAGTCACGGGAATCAATAAGTATAAGATAGGAATTTCTAAGCCCAAAGCTATACCCGCAACAACCGG
>WTJU01000060.1 GCA_011526285.1 Candidatus Arcticimaribacter sp. | reverse complement strand
CGACCTCCTGCTCCCAAAGCAGGCGCGATGACCGGGCTACGCTACACCCCGAAAATGGTAGGCAAATATACTATTTAATCTTTGAGTGGAAACAGTTTTTTAAAAAGACTTCCTTCACTAATTTTTCAGCTTAATTATTTTCTTTTTTTCGAATTGCAACCCCGTTTTCGTCTATGTTGACTTCTAAGCTTGTATCGTCGTCTGAAAGGTTAATTTTAAATTCTTCTTCATCAAATTCTACTGAACCTTCCAAGACGGTACAGTCCTGACAAACCAATATTCCGCTCTCCATTTTCCATAAATGCCCCGCCAAACGCTTTCGGTAATAATCTTGATCATTTTCAATTTTACTGGAAAGATAACGCCCTAAGTCTTGATCGAGGTAAATGTATTGCCCCTCAGGTAGAAATAAATTTAGACGAACATTTTCGGGATTGGTTTTATTTTCGATGGGCGATAGCCAGTAGCCGTCTAATACGAGTTGATGGTCGTAGTAATCAAAATTATAGGCAATGGCTTTTGCATTTTCACGGGCTAAGTTCTGACTCCACCCTCTGGCATTCTTTTCAATGTTTATTTCAATCTTTTCTCCCTTACTTTGATTGATATTCAATCGAATATCTTCATCTAAACGGTATTGTTTTTTTGCCTCATCTTCTATGAGGGTGAAGTGGTTAAATACTGTCACCGTTTCATTGTATTTATGCTCCCCGTTGAGGTATATTTTTAAGGTATCAGCACTCCTTGTGTCCAATTGTTCTAGGGTGTTTTGTTTTGCGCTAATGGCAAATGATTTGGTTTCGATTATTCCAAATACCAGAAGTGTGATTAACGATAGTACCCATAATCCCAAAAGGACAAGTCTTGAGGTGCGGTTCATAAACCGCTTGTTATTAGACAATAGGTGTAAGCCTAGCGTAAATAGGAAAACAAACGGGATCCCCACAATTAACAAGACAAAGAATCCTAACACAATGAGTGGTACGTTAAGTGATAATCCGAATTGAATCAAATCTGCAGGAACAATAGCAGAGAAGACGCTTCCCACTATTGTTCCAATAAAGATTCCCAAGAGTACTACACTCGACAAGAAAAGAAGGTAAATACCAATTAAAAGCTTGAGGACTTTCAGTACTCCTTTGGCGACCTTAAGAAGAAAATCGGAAAAATCCCTGGATTTTTTTTTTAGTTGGTCACCCATATTCTGATAGTCTACATCTTTTACCTTTTCACTTACTTGTTCAAGTTCTTCTTTTATCTTTTTTTTAATGTTAGACACATTAACAGGTTCGCCTTTCATCATTAGCTTTTCTGCTGTTGTTTTGGCCTCAGGCACTAAAATCCATAAAAGAAGGTACACTAAAAACACTCCCCCTACAGAGGAAAAGAATAAGATGAGAAAGATTAAACGAATCCAAATACTGTCCAGTCCAATGTAGTGACTCAGTCCACCAGCTACACCGCCAATAAAGCGATCGTCTGGATCGCGAAATAGTTTTTTTGGTCGATTTGGGGTTGGCGCTGCTTGCTCTGCATCTTCTCCTGCTAAATCCTCAGGACTGCCAAGGGTGTCAATTACCTTCTCCACATCTTCGATGGAAATGACGTAACGGTCATCTTTTTTCAATTCAGAAAAGAGCTCAGCCATTCGTGCTTCAATATCTTCCAGAATGTCTTTTGCTCCTTCTGTGTTTTTGAATAGGCGTTCAAGCTTGTCCAAATAGTTTTTAAGTAGCATGTAAGCGTTTTCGTCAATTGAAAACAGTGTTTGAGCTAAATGTATGTTCGTTGCTTTATTCATGTTCTATTTTTTGATTAGGGTATTTACGGCGTTTGATAAATCGGTCCAAGAAGTATTTAACTCTTTTAAAAAGTTCTTCCCATCTTTTGTTATGGTAAAATATTTACGTGGAGGACCAGCGTTTGATTCTTCCCAACGATACTCTAACAGTTGAGCGTTTTTCAAACGTGTTAGCAAAGGATAGAGTGTGCCCTCTACCACAAGCAATTTGGACTCTTTAAGTCCGTCGAGAATTTCAGAGGAGTATTTCGGCTTTTTATCTATGGTAGATAAAATACACAGCTCTAAAATTCCCTTGCGCATTTGTGCTTTCGTGTTTTCTATATTCATTGAAATTAGGTTTCATTTAGTACTTTCTTAAGCAAAGATAAGTATAAAAAATAGTATTATGCAATACATAGTACATATTTTAACATTTCTACAACGCCAATGAAGCCGATTTACCCTTAAGTTTGGGTAAACCAATTTTGAATGAAACCACTAGAATATTACAAAACTGTTCTACAAAAGGTAAGTTTCGACCAGACCTTATTTAATAAAGAGTACGCAAAGGCTATGCGTGAGTTATCTGAACACGACAAGCATAAACTAGTTCAGTGGAGTACGCTTCATTTCAAGCGAAATGAATGGTTTGAAAAACAGCCTAATTAGGGTTGGATAATTTTAACATTTTCGAAAGCGATTGCACCGCGAACGACACCTTCGATACTTTTTTTAAGCGCATCAATGACTTGAATTTTTAGTTGGCTCTTTGGAAAGACCAAACTGATTTCACGTGCAGGAGGTGGATCTTCAAAATAGCGAAGGTTGGATTTGTTGTCTTGTGAGAGGGTAAGGGTGTTAAGGTAAGGAACCAAAGTCATGCCCAATCCTTCATTGGAAAGATTAACCAAGGTTTCAAAACTTCCACTTTTAAGATCAAAAGCATTGTTTTGACTTTTTTTCAGGCGGCACAAAGAAAGTGCTTGTTCACGAAAACAATGACCATCTTCTAATACCAAAAGTGTTTCATCTTCTAGATCTTCTTGATTTAAACGGTCTAAATTTCTAAGGCGATGGTGATCGGGAACATAACCAACAAAAGGCTCATAATACAAAGGGCGTTCTTCAATGCTATCATATTTTAGGGGGGTCGCAGCTATTCCAGCGTCTAGTTTACCCTCTTTAAGGGCTTTAATAATAGCGCTCGTGGTAAGTTCTTGAATTTTGAGATTGACTTTTGGGTGTTGCTTGATAAAGGTATTCAAGAACATTGGAAGCAGCGTGGGCATTACAGTTGGAATTATACCAAGTCTAAATTCACCGCCAATAAATCCTTTTTCCTGCGCCACTATATCGTCCATGCGTTTTGCTTCCGCTAGGATATTTCGAGCTTGAATCAGGATTTGTTCTCCAACTTTAGTAAGGCGAATGGGTTTTTTGGTTCG
>WTJU01000125.1 GCA_011526285.1 Candidatus Arcticimaribacter sp. | reverse complement strand
GCCAAAACATCCTTTATTTCTTTTCGCTGATAAAAGCTTAATCCCCCGTAAATTCTATAGGGTATGTCACGTTTTCGCAGGGCATCTTCCATTGCACGTGATTGTGCATTGGTGCGGTATAGTATTGCGAACTCACTGTATTTTAGCTGTTCACGTAAATTAAATTCGTGAATGCTCCCTGCTACATAGCGTCCTTCGTCGGCATCAGTTGGACAACGCTGTACTTTTATTTTCGAACCAGCATCATTGGCGGTCCAAACCGTTTTATCCAGTTTGGTTTTATTGTGGTTTATGATAGAATTGGCAGCATTAACAATATTTTGGGTCGAGCGATAATTTTGTTCTAGACGATACATCGCTACATTCTCATAATCCTTTTGGAAGTTTAAGATGTTATTTATGTTTGCCCCACGAAACGCATAAATACTTTGCGCATCGTCTCCCACCACACATATATTTTGAAATTTGTCTGATAGTGCACGAACAATGAGGTACTGGGAGTGATTGGTATCTTGGTACTCATCTACCAATATATAGCGGAAACGATCTTGGTATTTCGCCAAAACATCTGGAAAACGATTCAACAATTCATTGGTGCGCAATAAAAGATCATCAAAATCCATTGCTCCAGCTTTAAAACATCGATCGACATATTCAGCATAAATCTCCCCCATCTTAGGGCGATGGGCCATCGCATCAGCCTCTTGCAAATCTGGATCGTTAAAATAGGCACGAACAGTAATCAGACTATTTTTAAACGATGATATTCTACTTCTAATTTGTTTGGTCTTGTACTGGTCTTTATTTAAGCCCATTTCTTTAATGATCGCTCCAATTAATCGGTCACTATCTTGGGTGTCATAAATTGTGAAGTTAGAAGGGAAACCAAGTTTATCGGCCTCTGCTCTTAAAATCCGTGCGAAAATAGAGTGGAATGTTCCCATCCACAGGTTCTTGGCTTCGCTCTCTCCTACCAATTCTGCAATACGCCCTTTCATTTCACGTGCTGCTTTATTGGTAAAGGTCAAGGCCAAAATAGAAAAAGAATCTACCCCTTGAGTCATCAAATAGGCAATGCGATAGGTTAACACACGTGTTTTCCCTGAACCCGCACCTGCTATAACAATAAGGGGGCCTTCTTTGTGCAAGGTTGGGGCGCGTTGCGCCTCGTTTAGTGCATTTAAATTGGCGGTTAAGTCGTCTTTCATAAGCCCTCTAAAATTAGCCAAATATTGAGTTCAAATGCCCTTAATTGTGGTTAATTATAAACATTGTATCTTCACAACTTTAGAACAATTGTCTATGAAAAAACCACTTTTTTATTTGTTCTCCTTAGGACTAGTATTTACAGCTTGGGGGCAAGCTATTTCTCCTGCACTAAATCAAAAAGTTATACAATGGCGCAAAGAGATTCATCAAAATCCAGAGCTCTCAAACCGTGAATTTAACACCGCTAAAAAAGTGGCTTCACACATGCGTTCTTTGGGAATTGAAGTGAAAACGGGTATTGCACACACAGGAGTTGTGGGAATTTTAAAAGGAAAGCGACCAGGAAAAGTAATCGCTCTCCGCGCCGATATGGATGCATTACCAGTAACTGAACGCAATGACCTCCCCTACAGATCAAATGTTCGCGCAAAGTACAACGGAAAAGAAACGGGTGTTATGCATGCCTGCGGACACGATACCCATGTGGCTATTCTTATGGGGGTAGCAGAACATTTGGCGAAAAACAACGACTTTGCAGGAACCGTTAAATTTATATTTCAACCCGCAGAAGAAGGCGCTCCTCAAGGAGAAGAAGGCGGTGCCGATTTAATGATAGAAGAAGGAGTTTTAGAACATCCCAAAGTAGATGCCATTATTGGTTTACACATAAACTCAGGAACACACGTAGGGAAAGTACGCTACCGCCCAAAAGGGATAATGGCCTCCTCTCAACGTTTTGTAATTGATGTAAAGGGAAAACAAGCCCACGGTTCTGCGCCATGGATGAGTGTAGACCCTGTGGTGATCGCTGCACAAATTATCAATGGGCTGCAAACCATTATCAGCCGTAATGCTGAATTAACCAAAGAAGCTGCCGTAATTTCGGTAGGATCTATCCATGCTGGAATTCGATTTAATATCATTCCAGAAACAGCGCAAATGATTGGCACCATCCGTACCCTTGATGCAAACATGAAAGAAGTAATTCGCGAGCGAATGAAATCGCTCGTTCCAGCCATTGCACAAGCTTATGGCGGAGAAGCAACTGTAGACATTCAAGATGGTGCACCAATCACATACAACGATCCTGAACTCACTGCACAAATGGTTCCTACACTAGAACGTGTGCTAGGAAAAGAAAATGTAGAATTAGTAAACGCAGTAACCGGGGCGGAAGATTTTTCCTATTTCCAGAAAGAAATTCCCGGATTCTACTTTTTCTTGGGGGGCACGCCACCTGAGGTAGAAGAAAGTGATGCTCCCTCCCATCATACCCCCGATTTTTATATCGACAATAACGCACTAATTCACGGTGTAAAAGTTATGTCGGCACTAATAAGAGACTATCTTAATTCGACCAAATAAATATGAAAAAACACGTTTTACTTCTGTGTTGTCTTTCCATCTTGGGAAGCCTAGTTGCGCAAGAAATTCCTTCATCGCTTGAAGCTAAGGTCATTCAATGGCGCCATGAAATTCATCAAAATCCAGAACTCTCAAATCGAGAATTTAAAACAGCCAAAAAGGTTGCTGCCCACTTGAAAGCATTGGGCATGGAAGTACAAACCGGTATAGCCCATACGGGAGTGATTGGTTTACTGAAAGGAAAACGGGCAGGAAAAGTGCTGGCCTTGCGTGCAGACATGGACGGACTTCCTGTTACCGAAGACAATAACCTGCCCTACAAGTCTACTGTAAAAGCTAAATTTAGTGGTCAAGAAACAGGCGTAATGCATGCCTGTGGTCATGACACCCACGTTGCTATTTTAATGGGCGTGGCCGAGTATCTTGCCAAAAACAACGACTTTGCAGGAACCGTTAAGTTTATCTTCCAACCTGCAGAAGAAGGACCACCACCAGGAGAAAAAGGTGGCGCACGGCTCATGGTAGAAGAAGGAGCGTTAGAAAACCCTAAAGTTGATGCGATCTATGGTTTACACATTAACTCTGCCACGCCTGTTGGCCAAGTGCGTTATAAAGCAAAAGGAATTATGGCAGCAGCACAACGATTTGTGATTGATGTTAAAGGAAAACAAGCCCATGGTTCTGCACCGTGGATGAGTGTTGACCCCATTGTGATTGCTGCACAAATAGTAAACGGATTGCAAACCATAATCAGTCGGAACTCTGAATTAACCAAAGAAGGAGCAGTAATTTCTGTGGGCTCTATTCATGCGGGAATTCGATTCAATATCATTCCAGAAAGTGCGCAAATGATTGGCACCATCCGCACGTTAGACGAAGACATGAAGCAACTCATCATTCGTAGAATTCATGAAATGGCACCTAAAATTGCCGAAGCATATGGTGGTAGTGCAGTTGTTAGCATTCAGGAGACTGCTGCTTTAACCTATAACGATCCTGCCTTAACTGAAGTAGCGGTAGAAAGCCTCAACAAAGCCTTGGGTAGTAAAAATGTGATCGAAATGAGTGCTGTTACTGGTGCAGAAGACTTTTCTGCCTTTCAAGAAAAAGTACCAGGGTTTTACTTCTTTCTGGGTGGTTTAGCCGAAGGGTTAACTCCAGCAGAAGCCCCTTCACATCACACCCCAGAATTTGTGGTTAATGATGCAGGAATGATTCATGGGGTAAAAGCCATGGTACAACTCAGCCTAGACTATTTGAACTAAGTTCGTGCTGGGCGTGCTCCCAACCCTCTTGCCACCAATTCTCCATTTCGTGACGATCGAAAACCAAAGAATTGGTGGTCAATACCTTTGGGGTATAAAACAACCGCAGTTTTACGCCTTTTTCTTTTGCTAAGAGTTGCCCTACCTTGATGTTGTCTTTTACAATTTGATCCCCCATAAAATCTAAGGTCGATAACAGCACGTCAAAAGCATTACGCGAGCGCATTCTGTTGAGCTGCTGTACCTCAGTATTTAGCATAATGGCATCAATTTCTTTCGCTCCACGTCGAATCGCTTCCTCAATAGCAATGATACAACCAAACCCTCCATCGGCATATTCAAACCTGTTTTTTACCACCAAACTCATAAAGGGCAAGAAATTACAGGAAACCCAAATCCAGTCTAAAAAGTCTTCATAAGAACATGCTGAAAGCGATTTGTATTCAATTTCATTCAATGTAAAATTGGAAACACAAACCACCACTTCTTTATGCTTCGCTTTTGCAGTTTCAAAGACCTCCTTAGAAATTTCTCGTGCAATTAGTTTTCTAAGGTTTTCGCTTTCACCAAATGTTTTCTTTCCCCGAATAAAATTCTTCACCACATTAAAATGATTGATCTTTATCTTAGTAAGCTTTCCCGTTTGTTTCACAACAAATGGATTGTTTGAAAAAATTGCGGCCTGTGTTACATGAGTAAAGGCGTGTTTAATGGCTGCAATTTTTTGTGCAGCCAAATGGGAGACCAATAAACTTCCCGTAGAAGTTCCAACAAATAGGTCATAATCACGTTGTTCTTCCTCCATGAGGTATTGCGCAATCCCTCCTGCAAAAGCACCTTTGCTTCCTCCGCCAGATATGACTAATGCTTTTTTCATTTACTTCAACTTGGATATAACTAAAACTTACTCGAATTTTATGCTGTTAAACTACAAATAAAAACAAACTCTGTACCCAAAAACTGTATGGACCCATTGCAAACCTCTATCGAATACTTAAAAGGAATTGGCCCAAATAGGGCAATTCTTTTGCGTGAGGAATTGGGTTTGCGCACCTACCAAGATTTACTTCACTTTTTCCCCAATCGTTATATTGACCGCTCTCGCTTCTACCCCTTAAACGAACTGCCAAAAAACAATGCTGAAGTACAAATAAAAGGTGAAATCATCCAAATTAAAACAGTTCCTATGAAGCGGGGAAAACGCTTAGTAGCACATTTTAGCGATGGGAATTCAACCCTTGAACTGGTTTGGTTTAGAGGACACAAATGGATACAGGAACAATTAAAAATAAATACGCCCTATGTTGCGTTTGGGCGGTTGTCATGGTATGGGAACAAACCCAATATGCCCCACCCAGAACTCACATTAGCAACAGAATATGAAGCTACAAAAATGGGGGCCTTACACCCCGTCTATCCGTCTACAGAAAAACTGATTAACAAAGGCGTAACCCAACGCATCATGAAGCAAATGCTGTACAATTTGTTTCAAATTACTGGGAATCAATTTCAAGAAAACCTTCCAGACTATTTACTTAAAGAACTACAACTCATCTCGCGCAAAGCGGCCATTATCAATGCCCATTTCCCAAAAGATACCGAAACCCTAACGCAAGCACAACGCCGACTAAAATTTGAAGAGCTATTCTACATCCAGTTGCAGCTCATTCAAAAAAATCGCTTACAAAAACAAAAAATTAAAGGCTATGTGTTCGAAAAAGTTGGAGCTACTTTTAACACCTATTTCAATCACCATCTTCCCTTTGAATTGACCGGTGCACAGCAGCGCGTGATTAAAGAAATTCGACACGATATGGGAACAGGCAAGCAAATGAACCGTTTGTTGCAGGGAGACGTTGGTTCTGGTAAAACCATTGTTGCTTTACTCAGTATGTTGATTGCTAATGACAACAACTTTCAAAGCTGCCTTATGGCGCCTACCGAGATTCTTGCCACCCAACATTATCAATCCATACGCGAAGCGCTGGGCGGTATGGAAATTAACGTTGCCCTACTAACGGGATCTGTAAAAGGAGCAGAACGAAGAACAATTTTCGAGGCCCTTGCCGAGGGCTCACTCCACCTGCTCATAGGAACACATGCGGTTATTGAAGAAAAAGTACAGTTTAAAAACTTAGGGCTTGCTATAATCGATGAGCAACATCGTTTTGGCGTAGCCCAACGCGCAAAGCTCTGGAAGAAAAACACACTCCCTCCGCACGTCTTGGTTATGACAGCAACGCCCATTCCAAGAACATTGGCGATGAGTGTTTATGGAGACTTAGACATTTCTATTATTGATGAATTACCCCCCGGTAGAAAAGAAATTAAAACCGTTTTACGCACCGATGCCAAACGACTTAACGTATTTCAATTTATAAAAGAAGAAATTGCGAAAGGGCGGCAAATCTATGTGGTCTATCCGTTGATTCAAGAATCTGAAAAAATGGATTATAAAGACTTAATGGATGGGTATGAAAGTCTAGCGCGTACCTTTCCCCTGCCCGATTATCAAATCAGTATAGTTCACGGAAAAATGAAACCGGCAGACAAAGACTACGAAATGCAGCGTTTTGTTTCGGGCAAAACACAAATTATGGTGGCTACAACCGTTATAGAAGTTGGGGTAAATGTTCCCAATGCCTCTGTCATGATTATCGAAAGCGCAGAACGTTTTGGCTTATCGCAACTGCACCAGTTGCGGGGTCGTGTGGGTCGTGGTGCAGACCAGAGCTACTGTATTTTAATGTCGGGGAACAAACGCTCGCAAGAAGCACAAACACGTTTACAAACCATGGTACAAACCAACGATGGATTTGAAATTGCAGAGGTTGATTTGCGTTTACGTGGCCCCGGTGACCTCATGGGAACGCAACAAAGCGGCGTATTGCAGCTTAAAATTGCCGATTTACTAAAAGATCAGGAAATACTTAAAACCGCTCGCTACTTCGCTAAAAAAATAGTAGAGATGGACCCAGATTTTGCCGCAATTGAGCACCAAAGAATTGGTCAAACCTACGCTAAAATTACCGCACATAAGAACATCTGGAATTACATTAGCTAGGGCTATCATTTTGCCTTTGGGTTACTTATATTTGTGGCTAAATTTGAACTATGAAGATTTCCTATAACTGGATGCAGCAATTTATACAAGCTGAGCTCCCCTTAGAAGAACAACTGGATTTATTGACCGACCTCGGGCTTGAGGTGGAGGGTAATACGGTATTTGAATCTGTTCCCGGGAGTTTAGAAGGCGTTGTTGTAGGGGAAGTATTGTCGTGTGAGCAACACCCAAATGCAGACCGTTTACGCGTAACAAAGGTTGATTTGGGAGACGATGAACCGGTTCAAATTGTCTGTGGCGCACCCAATGTAGCAGCAGGCCAAAAAGTACCCGTAGCGACAGTTGGAACAACACTTTATGATAAAGAGGGCAATGCTTGGGAAATTAAGAAAAGTAAAATTCGCGGTGAAGCCAGCCATGGAATGATCTGTGCAGAAGATGAGTTGGGCTTGGGTGAAAGCCATGAAGGGATTATGGTTCTAGACGATAGCCTTCAACCCGGCACCCCCTGTGCGCAACTATTTGCCATAGAGCAAGACCGCACCATTGAAATAGGATTAACCCCAAACCGTTGCGATGCGATGAGCCATATGGGCGTTGCTCGTGATTTAAAAGCGGGATGTACCCAACGCAATATTCCCTTTAAATGGCATTTTCCAAATACTGATGCCTTTAAAATTGACAATACTTCTTTGCCCATTGATGTAGTGGTAGAAACTCCTAAACTTGCCCCACGCTATTCGGGGATTACCCTCTCTGGGTTAAACGTAAAGCCCTCTCCTGCTTGGCTACAAAATCGCCTAAAAGCAATTGGACTTACCCCAAAAAACAATATCGTTGATATTACCAACTATATTCTTCATGAGTTGGGGCAACCATTGCATGCCTTTGATGCCGATAAAATCAAAGGAAAAGTAACGGTGAAGACCCTCCCAAAAGACACCCCTTTTGTAACACTAGATGGGGAGGAACGCAAACTGCATGAAGAAGACCTGATGATTTGTGACGATGACACTCCCCTGTGTATTGCAGGAGTGTTTGGCGGAATAAACTCTGGGGTGACAGAGAACACGACACGTGTTTTCCTAGAATGTGCCTATTTCGATGCTGTTAGCATTCGTAAAACCGCTAAGCGCCACGGATTAAATACCGATGCTTCTTTCCGATATGAACGCGGAATTGATCCTGAAATTGGAGAGTTTGCCCTAAAGCGTGCCGCCGTACTAATGAAAGAATTGGCAGGAGGTGAAATTACAAGCGACATCGTTAACGTTGCGCAACCTTTACAAGATAAGGCCTCTTTATTCTTAGCCTATGATCGCATTACCAAAGTGCTAGGGCAAGAAATCCCGAAAGATGAACTCATTACAATTCTCAATGCGCTAGAAATAGAAATAGTGAATGTAACAGAAGAAGGGTTCTCCATGAACATTCCTCGTTACAGAGTTGATGTTACACGCGAAGCAGACGTGATTGAAGAAATCTTGCGTATTTATGGCTACAACAACATTGCTAGCGTTAATAGCATGACTTCTTTCTATCCAGAATTCAACTTAAAAACACCTTTTGTTTTCGAACAAAATATCGCTAAAAAATTAGTGGGTCTCGGGTTTCAAGAGGTTATGAATAATTCCATAACTACCCCAAAATACGCTGAATTATCTGAAGAACTTAAAGCAATTCCGAAGGTTAACTTGTTAAACCCATTGGGACAAGAACTTTCAGAAATGCGCGCTTCCCTCCTATTCTCGTTGATGGAAGTGATTGGCTATAACCAAAACCGCCAGCAACGTGACCTCAAAATGTATGAATTTGGAAAAGTCTATCGTGCAGTAGAAGGAGGACACCAAGAAGATAAAAAAATAGCCATTGCACTATGTGGTCGCGCAAACAAAGAAGCGTGGAATACAGATGATAGCACAAACGATATCTTTAGATTAAAAGGTAGTGTTCTCACCCTCCTAGAAAGCTTAGGACTTAGCAACTTAAAAGAAGAAGCATCCAGTCGTGATCTATTTAGTACTGGGCTAAGCCTTAAACTAGGAAAAGAAATTGTCGCTGAGCTAGGTATAGTCAATGCGAAAATTCAAAAGGCATTTTCGGTAGAACAAGAAGTGGTCTATGCAGAACTAGATTTTAATCAATTGTATGCGTTGGCCTTCAAAAAAGATATCAAAGTTCAACCCATACCAAAATTCCCATCCTCTCGAAGAGATTTTGCCCTTTTAGTTGATGATAACGTAAGTTTTGATGCCTTAAAAGAAACTGCGCGTAAAGTAGAACGCAAGATTTTAACCCAAATCAATTTATTTGATGTGTATGAAGGGAAAAACCTTCCTGCGGGTAAAAAATCCTATGGCTTGAGCTTCCACTTTGCCGATCCCAATAAAACACTAACCGATAAATACATCGATAAGGTGATGGCGAAACTAAAGACAAGCTTCGAAAAAGAATTTGGAGCGACCCTACGATAAACGGTCTGCCGGTAAAAATTGGAGTAGAGCAAGTGAACTTTTGGATTAATTCCTTAATTTTACTTGAAAATGCAAATGATGATGAAGATGAATGTATTCCACCCCACCAATATTGCTGAAAAATTAGAACGTGCCAAAGCGCAAGATCAAGCCTTAATTGATGCTGTAAATGCATTTATTGCCCAGCCCAATTCAATTAACGAATTTGATTTAGACAAATTTGACAGCAAAGACATTTACCACATCAGCACCATTAAAGACATTTGCATTGATTACCGTTTGCGTTTTTTAGATTTAAAATATTTTAAAAACGACCTTCCACAAGAAGCCTTTGATAAAATAGCTGCTTTAGAAGTAGCCCACAATACCACCTTGTCTGGGTTTAAAATAATGGCACCTTCTAAGCTATTCCGTCTCAAAGACACCGACGATCCGCTATTATTTATCCCAATTGGCAACGATTATTTTTATTTGATACATCAATGGGGAGATGATTTGCATCCCTTTAGAAAAGCAATTGTTTGGCCATTTAAAAACATTTGGAACCTAATGATCCTTATTTTGGGAATTAGCTGGGTGGCTACCCAACTTACTCCCTTTGCAATATTCAGCAAAACAAACTCATGGTCGACCTATTGGATGATCTACTTCTTTATGTTTAAAGCCATTGCTTCGGTTGTTTTGTTTTATGGCTTTGCCCTTGGTAAAAACTTTAATCCAGCCATCTGGAATAGCAAATACAACAAATCATAAACACCTTTCTATGTCCCAATCCAATTATCAACATCTATTTACAGGTTCTTCTATAGACGTTTTGGCCATTCGGGATGCCCTTTCAGAAGTAAACATCACGCCCGTTGTTAAAGACGAAAGTGCGTCTGCCACCCTAGCCGGTTTTGGGGTTACCGCTCCCCTACAACAACGCGTATTTGTTCACAACGATGAATTTGAACAAGCCACGCAAATACTAGAACAACTGTTTTAGCACCCCCTTCGTTTTAATAAAGTTTTCTTACTTTTAGAGGAAACAAATGAACTAAACGAAACCATGCAATTCATAATATTTATTGCCTTTACCCTTTTGGTAGGGATTGTGGCTTATCTCGCCACCAGAAAAACAGATGAAAACACAGAAGACGGTTATTTTTTAGGGGGAAGAAGCCTAACAGCTCCCGTAATTGCGGCCTCCTTATTACTAACCAACCTATCCACAGAACAATTGGTAGGGCTAAACGGTTCTGCCTTTAACGAAGGAATTTTAGTAATGGCGTGGGAAACCCTTGCAGCCATTGCTATGGTGGTGACCGCTACCATCCTCCTACCGCGTTATCTCAAGGGCGGTTTGACCACCGTTCCGCAGTTTTTAGAGCGCCGCTATGACACCATGACCAAATCAATTACCTCTGGACTTTTCTTGAGTGGTTATGTCGTGGTTTTATTACCCATTGTTCTCTATTCTGGAGCAGTAGCCCTAATTGGAATGTTTGATCTTACCACAATCTTTGGAATGGATCAAAGCACAACATTAATTATAACCGTATGGTCTATTGGTTTAATTGGATCTGTCTATGCCATTTTTGGCGGATTAAAAGCCGTAGCAGTTTCAGATACCGTTAATGCCGCGGGGTTACTCGTTGGGGGATTGATGATTCCCTTTTTTGGGTTGACCTATGTGGGAGACGGTAGTCTTTTGGCAGGAATAGACCTTATTTATAACCATGACCCTTCTAAGTTTAAAGCCATGGGAAGCGAAGATTCTGCTATCCCTTTTAGCACCCTCTTTACAGGAATGATGCTGGTACAGCTATTTTATTGGGGAACCAACCAAGCGATTATACAACGTGCCCTAGCGGCTAAAAACCTAGTCGAAGGACAAAAAGGATTGATTTTGGCTGCCTTTGTCAAAATTTTAGGACCAATTATCGTTGTACTTCCCGGTATCATTGCCTTTTATATTTTCGGGGGAACATTAGATGCCAGTCAAGCCGATCAGTCCTATGGACTTTTGGTCAATAAAGTTTTACCTCCCGTATTATTGGGCTTCTTTGCGGCGGTCCTTTTTGGGGCAATATTAAGTTCGTTTAATTCCGCTTTAAACAGCTCGGTTACCCTCTTTGGCTTAGACATTTACAAGCAGTACATTAACAAAGAGGCCGATGAAGTACAAGTGGTTAAAGCGGGGAAAACATTTGGAATTGTTTTGGCGCTTTTATCCATGTTTATCGCTCCTACAATTGCCAACGCCCCCGAAGGATTGTTTGGCTACTTGCAAGAGATTAACGGCTGCTACAGCATCCCTATTTTAACGATTATTCTTGTGGGCTATTTAACCAAATACGTACCAGCACTAGCCGCAAAAGTCGCTATGGGTTCTGGGGTGATCTTGTACACCATTAGCCAATTTTTCCTAAAAGACTATGTGATTGAAAATGGAGGAACCTACCCCCATTTCCTTCACGTAATGGCCATTTTATTCCTCTTTAACATTGGAATAATGTTGTTGATTGGAAAATTACAACCACGTGAAGTAGCTTACGAACAAGCCTATACAGAGCAAGTAGACATCACCCCTTGGAAACACGTAAAAACAATGGGGGCTATTGTGATTTTAATCGTGGTAAGCACCTATTTTATCTTTACCTAAAACCACATTCTTTACAAATTTTAAAGGGAATTCGCTCCCTTTTTTTGTACCCCAACCAATGCTTCTCCAATGCTTGCGACATTCTTCCTATCTTTAGGAGACACAAAAACAGTTCATGAAAATTGTCGATTTATCTAAAACCATTGCCTACAACCCCGGCGATCCCTTCTTTATGAAGGTTAAAATAAAACACAAAGCCCACCGCAAGTCCCGCTGGCTAATTCGTGCGTTTGGATTGCCCTTTCGCTTATTTCCCAAGGTATTTCAGGGCTGGGCAGATGATGAGATTAGAAAAATGGGCGTGCATTCTACCACCCACCTCGATGCGCCTTGGCACTACGCCCCCACTTCCATGGGAAAAAGAGCCAAAACCATTGATGAAGTTCCTTTAGAATGGTGCTATGGAGAAGGTTTGGTGATCGACATGAAACACAAAGAAGACTTCGATGCCATAACAGTAGAAGACCTCAAAGCATTTTTAAACAAGCATAAGCTAAAAATAAAACCAAACACTATTGTACTGATAAAAACAGGCAGAGACCGACTCATGGGCACCAAAGCCTTTTTTAAACAAGGTACAGGCATGAGTGCAGCCGCTACAGCATGGCTCATTGATCAAGGAGTGCGCGTAATGGGCATCGATCAATGGGGATGGGATCTCCCCTTGCCCTACCTCATTAAAAAAGCAAAAGAAAGCAATGACCCCAATTTGTTTTGGGAAGCGCATCTGGTAGGCGTAGAAAAAGAGTACTGCCACATGGAGCAACTCACCAATTTAGATGCCCTACCCCTAACCGGCTTTAAAGTCGCTGCTTTTCCGTTAAAGATTAAAGGCGCTTCGGCAGGCCCCGCACGGGTGGTGGCCTTAATAGAAGAATCTACTTTAGTGAATAGGCAGTAGTGTATAAATTCTTTACTATGCTTATACTTAACCGTTCATTCTCCGCGATATTACCTTCCCATCACTCCTCCCCCACAAAATTTAAAAAATGTGCTACCACCGCTTGGGGTGCTTCAATCAAGGGGAAATGTCCAATGGCGTTTAACTCTACCACCTGCGG
>WTJU01000054.1 GCA_011526285.1 Candidatus Arcticimaribacter sp. | reverse complement strand
GATGGTTATTCGGTGGGCAAAGATAAATGAAAATCCTTTTTTCCCAAATACCTTACAGTTTTATTTTAAGTATTTATTGCAGCAGCTTCTTTTTCTACCACTACTTCTTCAAATTCAAAGACAGCTTCGTCCCATTCAAAGTTACTGTCAATCTTTCCTTCGTTAGGGTAGTAATTGACTTCTAGATACTTAAGGCGCTTGTGCCCCTCAACTTTTACTTGAACAATAAAGGTGTGAAAGTGGTAACGGTCATAGGGACTAATAAAGGTCTCGTAACTGTCCCAAATGATGTTTCGAGTATATTCAACGTTGAGGTATTTTTCTTCAATAAAAAAGCGAACTTTTTTGTTGATTTCACGGTCATTGATAGGAACAATCTCTCCTTGTTCATTTTCTTCAAGACCTTGATGTTCTTTCACAAAATCGTCTATAGAAACACGCTTTTCTTGTGCTGTTACAATAAAACTAAAGAGGGCAAAAGAGAGCAATACTATTTTTTTCATGTCAATAAAGATTTAACGTACGATTAATCAAATATAGAAAAGAGTGTTGTGTCACTCAAAGATTTAAACAAAAAATACCCTCAGCTTTACGTAAACAACCAACGGTAAAGGTCATTTCCATTTGCAAATAACACCAAAGCAAGCAATAAGAAAAAGCCAAACATTTGTGCGTATTCCATGAACTTATCATTCGGTTTACGTCCGCTAATCATTTCATAGAGCAAAAACATCACGTGACCTCCGTCTAATGCTGGAATGGGCAATACATTCATAAAAGCCAAGATAATTGAAATGAGCGCTGTGCTACTCCAAAAGCCTTGCCAGTCCCACTGACTTGGAAATAAATTCCCAATAGCGCCAAAACCGCCAACTTGAGAAGCCCCTTTCTTTGTGAAAATGTATTTGAACTGCGCAACATAGTCATGCAACGTCCAATAACCATAGCTAAAGCCTTCTACAATACTTTCTTCTAAGCTTAGGTTCACCTGCGAAGGGTTGTAGTCAAATTTTGGCATTACAACAAAACCTAAAGTGGCATTTTCTGTAGGGTAGACCACAATGCGTTTTTGTTCTTGGTTGCGCATAACCTCAAACACAACACTGTCTTGTGTCTTTAACGTTTCGCTATTTAAAACCCCCATTCTATTGATAGATTTCCCATCAAATGAGAGCAGGAGGTCACCCACTTCAAGCCCTGCTTTTTCTGCAGGATTCCCGGGATACAAACTATCTACATAGATTTTTTGTGTTGGCATTAAAGGGAATAAATCCCCGCGTTCAAACATCTGTGAACCAACGTTTTCAGGAATAGCAATACGTGCCTTTTCTCCACTTGTACGAAGGACTTCAATCGTTTGTGGGCTGCGTAGAAACAAATGGCGATTTACATCCATATTATTATCGAGCGCATCACCATCAACAGTCAAAATTTTATCACCATCTTCAAAACCAATTTCTTTGGCTAAAGCAGAGGCAGTAAAACCTTCCTTCATGTCTTCAACAGGTAACACCTCTTTTCCCCAAACAAAAAGAATCATCATGTAGATTAGAAAACCTAACACTATGTTTACAGTAACTCCCCCAAGCATAATAATTAAACGCTGCCATGCTGGTTTAGATCGAAACTCCCAAGGTTGCGGAGGTTGTTTCATTTGTTCGGTGTCCATGCTTTCATCAATCATCCCTGCGATTTTCACATAACCACCCAAAGGAAGCCAACCAATACCGTATTCGGTTTCTCCTATCTTCTTTTTGAATAAGGAAAAACTCACATCAAAAAAGAGGTAGAATTTTTCCACTTTAGTCTTAAAAAGCTTTGCAGGAATAAAGTGTCCTAGCTCATGTAAGACAACCAATATTGAAAGACTTAAAAGAAGTTGTATTGCTTTGATAAAAAATGGATCCATAGCAGGTTTTTAACAATCAAGCCCAAAAATAAACAATTCCTACACCACCCTAGGGCTCAAGGGCGATTTATCTTTCCTTTAACAATTAAAGTCCACTAAAAAGGCTGTATTTTTGCTATTGCTTATGAAAATTGAAATTGCGCGTTACCGGACCTTTTTACTCTTCTTTGCGCTGCTTTCCGCAGTGATCTTGCTTTTGTTCTATCGTGCCTTAACGCCTAAAAAGATACTACCCATTTACCAACCGGCTGAGGTTAGTTTTGAATTGGTTGACAGCACCCTTCAGCACGTGAAGAAATACCACAAGATTGCCAATTTTAAATTAACCAATCAGAATGGGCAAATCATAACACAACGCGACTACAAAAATAAAATCTATATCGCCGATTTCTTTTTTACCACCTGTCCTTCTATTTGCCCTATTATGACGGACAACATGAGTTATATTCAATCACATATCTTAGAAGATCCCACAATTAAATTACTTTCTTTTAGCGTAACACCAGAAATTGATTCTGTTCCACAATTAAAAAAATATGCCTTGGAAAAGGGAGTAAGAGATGAAAAGTGGAACCTTTTAACGGGAGATAAAAAAGAAATTTACACCCTAGCACGTAAATCCTATTTTGTTGTAAAAGAAGATGGTGATGGAGGCCCACATGACATGATTCACACAGAGAATTTTGTATTGGTTGATCCTGAAAAACGCATCAGAGGGTATTATGACGGTACTGATAAAGCCGCCATGCAGCGTTTACTAGAAGACCTAAACACCTTAAAAGATGAATACAACTTCTAAAAGAAAAAGCTCTTGTGTTGGTTTGGGGGCGGGGAGTTTTTCCGCTACTTTTGTTTTTTAAAATCGTTCTAAATAATGATCACTCTAGATCAAATCGAAAAAAATCAGGTAGGGAAAATAGTTGCTATAGATACAGATGCTATTCCTTTAAAACTGATTGAAATGGGTTGCTTGCCAGGCAATGAAGTTCATTTGGTTCAAGTGGCTCCATTAAAAGATCCGCTTTACTTGGTAATTGACGGGTGTCATTTAGCAATACGAAAAGAAACTGCACAACACATTAGCATTGAATTAATCGCATGAGTACTACCCTTAATGTAGCGCTAATAGGAAATCCTAACACAGGTAAAACATCGGTTTTTAATGCATTAACAGGGCTGAACCAAAAAGTGGGGAATTACCCCGGTATTACCGTAGAAAAAAAACAAGGGAGCTGCCGTTTAGATCGAACCACCAAAGCACATATAATTGACCTTCCAGGAACCTATAGTTTAAATGCTTCCTCTATGGATGAAAGCGTGGTTATAGAATTACTACTCAATAAAAACGATAAAGACTACCCCGATGTAGCAGTTGTAGTTTCTGACATTGAAAACCTAAAGCGTAACCTATTACTCTTTACACAGATTAAAGACCTAGAAATTCCAACCTTGTTGGTCATTAATATGTCAGACCGTATGCGACGTAAAGGGATTTCGCTAGATATTGAAAATTTAGAACGCCAACTCAAAACTAAGATTGCTTTAATCAGTACGCGAGAAAATACGGGAATTGATCAGCTCAAAAAGTATCTTTTAGACTATCGTTCACTAGCTAAAGAAGGGATCACCGATATTCGCCAAATTGATCCTGATTACTTTAATAACCTTGAAAAAGTATTTCCAAATCAATCATTGTATAAACTTTGGTTAGTCATTACACAAGACGTAAACTTTGCTCAACTAGAGCGTAAAAAGGTAGAAGATGCGACCAACTACAAAACACAATCTGTAGCGCATCTCAAAAGATTACAGCAAAAAGAGACCATCAAACGCTATCAACTCATCAATAGCGCGTTAAAAGAAACCTATTCAGTAGACATAAACAAAGCAACTGATTTTAGATCACGTTTAGATCGAGTGTTAATTCATCCTTTTTGGGGCTACGTTATTTTCTTTGCCATCTTACTAACCATCTTTCAGGTCATTTTTGATTGGAGTAGTATTCCCATGGACTTTATCGACGAAACCTTTACCCGATTAAGTGAGGCAACAAAAACCAATTTACCTCCAGGACTTTTCACCGATTTATTGGCAGAAGGGATTATTGCAGGTTTGGGAGGAATTGTCATATTTATCCCTCAAATTGCCTATTTATTTTTATTCATTTCAGTGTTAGAAGAAACAGGCTACATGAGTCGTGTTGTTTTTTTAATGGATAAAAGTTTACGTAAATACGGTCTAAGCGGTAAAGCAGTTATTCCACTCATTTCTGGAACGGCTTGTGCTATACCAGCTGTAATGGCCACACGAAATATTGAAAATTGGAAAGAGCGTTTAATCACCATCTTAGTTACACCATTCACCACCTGCTCTGCACGACTACCCGTTTACTTAATACTCATTTCTTTGGTCATTCCAGAAGGGACATTTTTGGGCATTGGCTATCAAGGATTAACCCTTATGGGCTTATACCTTATGGGCTTTGGCATGGCAATACTTTCTGCAGCTATTCTAAACAAAACCCTCAAAATACAGTCAAAAACATATTTCGTAATAGAAATGCCCAATTACAAGTTTCCCTTGCTAAAAAATGTAGGGATAACTGTTTTTGAAAAGACCAAGTCTTTTGTGGTTGAAGCAGGAAAAATCATCTTGGCCATTTCAGTTTTATTATGGATTATGGCCTCATTTGGGCCAGGCAAAAACTTCAATAATGCCGAAGAAATTGTCACACAACAAATGGCACAACAACAGCCTTCACAAGAAGAACTTAACACCGCCATAGCCTCCTATAAATTAGAGCATTCATTCATTGGAATTTTGGGAAAAACAGTAGAACCAGCCATTGCTCCTTTGGGCTACGATTGGAAAATAGGCATTGCGTTAATAAGCTCATTTGCCGCGCGTGAAGTTTTTGTAGGAACACTAGCCACTATCTACAGTGTGGGAAGCGAAGAAGAAGAAACCATTAAAAACAGAATGGCCGCCGAGTTGAAACCCAACGGGAAAGCATTATTTGACTTGCCTACTGGTCTCTCACTCATGGTCTTCTATGCTTTTGCTTTACAATGCATGAGCACCCTAGCCATAGTAAAAAAAGAAACCAACAGTTGGAAATGGCCCATGGTACAACTTTTTAGCATGACAGTCATTGCATATCTTTCTGCCCTCACCATATACCAAGCATTTGCCTAATGGAAACAATACAACTACTACTACTCGCCCTTGCAGCTGTTTTAGCAGTGCGTAGCTTGTATTTAAAATTCTTTAAAAAAAAGGATGACTGTGGGCCAGATTGCGGCTGCCATTAAGCATTCATTAAGTCCTCAATCTCCTCAACCTCAATCGGGATATTGTCCATTAAATTAAGTGGTTCGCCTTGCGCTTGAACCACTACATCGTCTTCTAAGCGCACCCCAAAACCTTCTTCAGGAATATAAATACCCGGTTCAACAGTAAAAACCATATTCGCCTCCATGGGCAAGTGTAACAAACCATAATCATGAGTATCTAACCCCATGTGGTGCGATGTACCGTGCATAAAGTAGCGTTTATAAGCAGGAGACTGTGGGTCTTCATTTTTCACATCAACCTTATCGAGTAAGCCCAAGCCAAGCAACTCGCTGGTCATTATTCTACCTACTTCTACATGATATTCTTTCCATAAAGTTCCCGGAACCAAAAGCTTAGTTGCAGCTTTTTTCACACGAAGAATAGCTTCATAAACTGCCCTTTGTCGTGGGGTGAACGTTCCAGAAACAGGAATAGTTCGTGTGAGGTCACTAGCGTAATTTCCATACTCAGCGGCAACATCCATCAACAACAAATCACCCGCTTTGCACTGGCAATTATTTTCAGTGTAATGCAGAACATTTGCATTGTTCCCAGCAGCAATAATAGGCGTGTAAGCAAAACCTTTAGAACGATGACGGATGAATTCATGCGCCAATTCAGCTTCAATTTCATATTCCCATACGCCGGGCTTTACAAAAGAAAGCAAACGACGAAATCCCTTCTCAGTAATATCGCAAGCCATTTGAATTTGAGCAATCTCTTCCTGCGCCTTTACCGATCGCAATTGCTGCAAAATAGGATTACTCTTAGCGACCCTATGCGCAGGATACTCCTTCTTGCATGCTGCGATAAATCGATCTTCACGCGTTTCAGTTTCTACTGCTTGGCGGTAGTGTTCATTCGTGTTAAAATAAAACGTATCACAATGCGTAGCGAGCTCTTGGAACACACGCTTAAAATCGCTCAACCAATAAACCGTTTTAATTCCTGTGAGCGCTGTGGCTTGCGCTTTCGTCAATTTAGCCCCTTCCCAAACTGCAATGTGCTCATTCGTTTCCCGAAGGAATAAAACCTCCCGATGCTTGGCCTCAACTGCATTTGGAAATAAAACAAGAATACTTTCTTCTTGATCTACACCGCTCAAATAAAAAATATCTCGGTGCTGCTCAAAAGGCAAAGTAGAGTCTGCACTTACAGGGTAAATATCATTTGAATTAAAAACAGCCAAACTATTGCCCTCCATTTGAGCCATAAAATTTGCACGTGTCTTTTGATAAAATGAAGCAGGAAGTGGTTGGTAGCGCATTGTGTTTCTTTTCCGCTAAAAGTAGCAAAAAAGCAGCAGATGGTTTTGGTGGGGCAGAAAAAGAAAAAATTGTAATTTCCCCTAGAACAAAAACAAAACCATGCGAATTTTTACCCTCTTTCTCTCGTTTATATTCATTCAAAACACATTTGGACAAACACCAGCTACAACCGCTGCTACTATTGAAGAAAGCCTGCAACTCATTAGCGAACAAAAACAGAACTCTTTAGTAAAAAACATACCATTTAGCAATATAGGCCCTGTGGTTATGAGTGGTCGTGTGGTGGCACTCGCAGTAAACCCAGACAACCCTGCAGAGTTTTATGTAGCCTATGCCTCCGGCGGCGTTTGGCACACCACTACCAATGGAATAAATTTTGAGCCCATCTCAGAAAACGCTCCCACCCAGCACATTGGCGAAATTGCAATGCATTGGCCCAGTAGAACCCTTTGGGTTGGAACAGGAGAAAACAACGCCTCTCGCTCCTCTTATGCTGGAATGGGGATGCTAAAAACCACAGACAATGGCGCCACATGGGAAGAAGCTGGCCTAAGTGATAGCCATCATATCGGGAAAATACTAATCGACCCAAAAGACCCTAATCATGTGATTGTTGGAGTAACAGGGCATCTCTATTCCCCAAACCAAGAGAGAGGAATATATGAAACCACTGATGGCGGAAAACAATGGACACAACGTCTTTTCATCAATAACGAAACGGGAATAATTGATATGGCTCACGCTCCCAATGATTTCAATATACAATTCGCAGCATCTTGGCAAAAAGACAGAAAAGCATGGGATTTTAAAGGAAACGGAGAACATTCAGGCATCTATAAAAGCACAGACGCGGGCAAAACATGGCAATTAATAAGCACCCCAAAAAGTGGCTTCCCTACAGGAGAAGGTGTAGGGCGAATAGGGCTAGCGGTTTTTGATGCTTCTACCATATATGCCATTCACGACTCACAGTTTAGAAGACCAGAAAAAGATAAAAAAACAGGCTACGGTCTAAAAAAAGACGATTTTAAAACCATGTCTAAACAAGCATTTTTAGCATTAGAAGACAAAAAGCTGAATGCCTTTTTAAAACAAAACAACTTTCAAGAAAAATACCGCGCTGCAAACCTTAAGAATAGCGTTCGCGCTGGATCTGTGCAACCCAAAGACATTGCCACCTATCTAGAAGATGCCAATGCGCTGTTATTTGACACCCCTGTAGTGGGAGCTGAAGTATTTAAAAGCACCGATGGAGGACAAACGTGGGTCAAAACACACCAAGGCTATTTAGACGATGTCTATTACAGCTATGGCTACTACTTTGGTCATATTCACGTACACCCAAAACAAGCGGACAAAATTTACATTTATGGCGTACCCATTTTAACCTCAAACGATGGGGGTAAAACCTTTAAATCCATTGTAAAACCCAATGTACATTCAGATCATCATGCGCTTTGGATAAATCCAAATCTACCCGGACACCTAATCAATGGGAATGACGGAGGCGTGAACATTACCTATGACGATGGTGCAAATTGGATGAAGAATAATTCTACCACAGTTGGACAGTTCTATGCCATCAATATAGACCACGAAAAACCTTACAATGTCTATGGCGGACTACAAGACAACGGAGTTTGGAAAGGAGCACACAATGCGCAGCAAGATGAACGCTGGCATTCTACAGGGCATAACCCATGGACGTCAATCATGGGAGGCGACGGAATGAAAGTACAAATCGATTCCCGTGACAGTAACATTGTATATACAGGCTTTCAGTTTGGTAACTACTACCGTTTAGATTTAGCCCGTAAAAAAAACACCCCCATACAACCAAAGCACACCTTGGGAGAATCACCTTATCGTTTCAATTGGCAGACCCCTATTCTACTTTCTTCACACAACCAAGACATACTATATTTTGGAGGCAATAAACTTCATCGTTCCCTTAATCAAGGAGATGATTGGGAGACCATTTCAAATGATTTAACCCAAGGAGGTAGAAAAGGAAATGTGGCCTATGGTACACTAACCACCCTATCAGAATCTCCTTTTCAGTTTGGGTATCTCTACACCGGGAGCGACGACGGTCTTGTATATAAAACAACCAATGCAGGAGGAAGTTGGGATCTTATTTCAAATAATTTTCCAAAAGATTTATGGGTAAGTCGTGTGGTCGCATCGCAGCATAAAAAAGACCGTGTATATGTTACCCTTAACGGTTACCGTTGGGATGATTTCTCCCCCTATGTTTACAAAAGCGATAATGGTGGAGAAAGCTGGGAGGCCCTTGCGAGTAATCTCCCTGCATCACCAGTAAACGTAATTCGTGAAGACCCTAAAAATGAAAACGTGCTCTATTTGGGGAATGATCATGGGGTATATGTCAGCTTTAACCAAGGGAAAAAATGGCATCCCTTTGTCGATGGATTAACCACTGTTGCTGTTCACGATTTGGTTGTTCAGCCAGAAGAGAACCACCTTTTGGTAGGGACACACGGGCGCTCTATCTATAAAGCAGCGATTGGGTTATTACAAGAAAAAATCACAAAGGACTTGCAACTATTCCCCGTCAATAAAGTGAAACATTCACCCCGTTGGGGCGCTTCCTATTCTCAATGGCGAAAGCCCTACACGCCAGCGGTAAATATTAATTTATTTTCTGAGAAAAAAACAGAATACAGCTTGGAAATTGTTTCCAGCAAAGGAGCAACCTTGCATCAACAAAAAGGAGAACTAGACGCTGGGTATAACCGTTTGAATTATGATTTAAGCATAGCTGAGGTTGGACAAAAAAACCATAAAAAGAAACACAAAAACACCCCTTTAATAGCTTCAAAAAATGGCATCCACTACCTCCCAAAAGGGAATTACACAGTTAAAATTTCTACTGCACAACACAGCAGTGAGACTAAGCTCATTATTGAGTAAATCATTTTTTCTGTTGTGGGTTAGCTGCTTAACTGTAGAGACCCTACAGGCACAAACAGAAGAAAATGACACCCTCCCAAGGTGGAAACATGAGCGAAAATTGGGCGTGTTGCTCAACCAATCCAGCTTTAACAATTGGTTGGCAGGGGGAACCAATAACTTTAGTGGTACACTAAACATAGACTACATTCTGGCCTTCAATGGAGAGAAGTGGTCTTGGAGCACTACTTTGGATGCAGCATTGGGGTATGCCAAAACACAAGGCAATAGCGATTTAGTTAAGACCGAAGACCAGTTGGAGATCGATGCTATTTTACAACGAAAGACCAAGAGTGCATGGAATTTCTCTTCAAGTTTTAACTTGAAAACACAAAATGCACCAGCCTTTCTTTATGTGCAGGAAGGAAATGAAATCGTTAAATCAAAAACATCAGCCTTCTTTTCGCCCGCATACATGCGTTTAGGAATTGGTATTGCCCACGATAAAGGCGATACTTTTTCATTACAATTCAACCCACTCACAGCGCGTTTAATTGTTGTAGATCGCTCCTTTACACGTCAACTAACACAGGGAGAAACCTTTTTTGGAGTAGCACCAGACAAGACAAGCCGCTGGGAAGCAGGGGCAACCTTTGCACTGCAAAGCAAAATTGAACTAATAAAAAATGTACTTCTCAGCACACGCTTGAGTCTCATTACCAACTACCTTGACGAATTTCAAAATGTCGACTTTGATTATACAGGATCCCTCAACATGAAGGTCAATGACTACCTAAGCGCCTTATTTGAAATACAATTACTTTATGATGACAACGCATTAGCAGACCTTCAAACCAGACAAGTTTTCGGATTAGTCATTGCCCTGCCATTTTAACAATTGTTGAACAATTTTGGCTTAATTTGGCATTACAAAACCCTTTAGTTAAACAAAGCTGATGTACAACCGTTTAGAGCGGTTATAAACTGCAAAAATCAACGGGAATAATTTCTTTCACACTTTTTTATGCGTTAATTTTGTTTATATAAACTGAATTAAATGAGTACACTAATAAAGTCGTCCTTGGCGCGCAAATATGCCATGGCACTTTCTGGATTATTTCTAGTCTTCTTTTTATTACAACATTTCACCATTAACCTAACTTCCGTTTTTAGTGAAGACGTTTTTAACCAACTCTCACACTTTATGGGGAACAACCCATTGGTGCAATTTGTTTTACAGCCCGTATTGATATTTGGTGTTGTATTCCATTTTGTTATGGGATTTGTACTAGAAATCCAAAATAGAAAAGCACGTGCCAACAAGTACTCCGCTAACAACGGTGCAGCAAACTCTTCTTGGATGTCGCGAAATATGATTATTTCAGGTGCTGTTGTATTGTCTTTCTTAGGATTACACTTTTACGATTTCTGGATACCAGAGATGAACTACAAATATGTAGAGGTACTACCAGAAAATCCTACGCGCTATTTTGAAGAAACCGTCCATAAATTCGAAAACCCACTTCGTGTAGGACTTTATGTGCTTTCTTTTGGCTTTTTAGCCCTTCACTTACTGCATGGCTTTAGCTCATCGTTCCAATCATTAGGAGCGAACAATAAATACACACGAGCCATTAAAGGATTTACAACAGCCTTTGCAATTGGGATCCCTTTAGGCTTTGTTTTCATCGCTTTGTTTCACCATTTAACCGCATTTTAATATGGCGACTTTAGATTCTAAAATACCTCAAGGCCCATTGGCCGATAAGTGGACAAACCACAAGAGTCACATCAACCTAGTAAGTCCTGCCAATAAACGTTTGATTGATGTTATTGTGGTAGGTACAGGTCTTGCTGGTGCTTCAGCATCTGCCACCCTTGCCGAGTTGGGGTACAATGTAAAAACATTTTGTTTTCAAGACTCTCCAAGACGTGCACACTCCATTGCAGCACAGGGAGGAATTAACGCAGCAAAAAACTATCAAGGAGATGGGGACTCAACCTATCGCTTGTTCTATGACACCATTAAAGGAGGAGACTACCGCTCTCGTGAAGCAAACGTTCATCGCTTGGCCGAGGTGTCAACCAATATTATTGATCAATGTGTAGCCCAAGGCGTGCCTTTCGCTCGTGATTATGGCGGATTGTTAGATAACCGTTCTTTCGGAGGAGTACTCGTATCGAGAACCTTTTATGCAAAAGGGCAAACAGGCCAACAATTATTATTGGGAGCATACTCAGCTATGAACCGACAAATTGGTCGTGGAAAGATAAAAATGTACAACCGTCATGAAATGATGGACTTAGTGGTGGTAGACGGTAAGGCCCGCGGTATCATTACCCGTAACTTAGTTAACGGTAAAATTGAACGTCATGGTGCACATGCAGTTGTGATTGCTTCTGGGGGGTATGGAAATGTTTTCTTCCTTTCTACCAACGCTATGGGAAGTAACGTTTCTGCTGGCTGGAAAATACATAAAAAAGGAGCCCACTTTGCCAATCCTTGTTTTACTCAAATCCACCCAACCTGTATTCCTGTATCAGGAGATCACCAGTCTAAGTTGACCTTGATGTCAGAGTCTTTACGAAACGACGGACGTATTTGGGTGCCAAAAAACATTGAAGATGTAAAAGCGATTCGTGAAGGGAAACTAAAACCCACCGAGATTGCAGAAGAAAATCGCGACTACTACCTAGAGCGTCGTTACCCTGCTTTTGGAAACCTTGTTCCTCGTGATGTTGCTTCTCGTGCCGCTAAAGAGCGTTGCGATGCAGGCTATGGAGTAAACAAAACAGGAGAAGCAGTTTACCTCGATTTTGCCTCTGCAATAATTCGCTACGGAAAAGAACAAGCCCACGTAAAAGGATTAGATGAAAACGATGCTGCATTGGTCAAAAAACTTGGACAAGAGGTAGTGCGTGCAAAATATGGAAACCTCTTCCAGATGTACGAGAAAATTGTTGATCAAAACCCATACGAAACACCAATGATGATTTATCCTGCGGTACACTATACCATGGGAGGAGTGTGGGTAGATTATAACCTTATGACAAGCATTCCTGGATGCTATGCTATTGGAGAAGCCAACTTCTCTGACCACGGTGCCAACCGCCTTGGAGCCTCTGCATTAATGCAAGGTTTAGCAGATGGTTATTTTGTATTACCCTACACCATTGGAGACTATTTAGCCGATGATATCCGCACAGGACCCATAGCTACAGATACACCTGAATTTGACGCAGCAGAGAAAGCAGTTCGCGATCAAATAGATGCGTTCATCAACAACAACGGAAAAAATTCAGTTGATTCTTACCACCGTAAGCTTGGGAAAATCATGTGGAACAAATGCGGAATGTCTCGTAACGAACAGGGCTTAAAAGAAGCTATTGAAGAGATAAAAGCTTTGCGTGAAGACTTCTATAAAAATGTAAACGTTCCCGGTAAAGCAGAAGAGTTCAATGAACAATTGGCCAAAGCCGGACGTGTAGCCGACTTCCTTGAATTGGGAGAGCTATTTGCTAAAGACGCCTTAGAACGTACCGAGTCTTGTGGAGGACACTTCCGTGAGGAATCCCAAACACCGGAAGGAGAAGCATTGCGTGATGATGAAAATTTCACCTTTGTCTCTGCATGGGAGTACAAAGGAGAACCCTCAGAAGCAGTCTTGCACAAAGAAGACTTAAACTACGAAGAAATTGAAGTAAAAACACGTTCATACAAATAG
>WTJU01000021.1:95732-106998 GCA_011526285.1 Candidatus Arcticimaribacter sp. | reverse complement strand
CCCATCTGCACAGCAGCTAATGGATTTTCTAATGATTGACGTGTATCACCATAGCGGTTGTCACCCAACCATTCATCTTCAGCTCCCCAGTAAATATCTTTTTCGGGATGCCAAATGTCTTCACGTCCTAAAACAGTTCCATGGTTTGGTCCTCCCATATCTTCAATGGCTACATTTCCAGCTAACACCAAAAGGTCGGCCCAAGAAAGGCGATTGCCATATTTTTCTTTAACGGGCCACAACAAACGTCTTGCTTTATCTAGATTCCCGTTATCCGGCCAAGAGTTTAGTGGTGCAAAACGTTGTGCTCCAGTTGCCGCTCCACCTCGCCCGTCACCAGTGCGATAGGTTCCTGCGGCATGCCAGGTCATGCGGATGAAAAAAGGACCGTAATGGCCATAATCTGCTGGCCACCAATCTTGACTGTTGGTCAAGACTTCTTTTAAATCTTTTTTAACAGCACCTAGGTCTAACTTTTTGACCTCCTCTTTGTAGTTCAATTCGGGGAGGGGGTTACTTTTCTGGTCGTGTTGACGTAAGATGTCTAAATTCAATTGATTGGGCCACCAATCTTTGTTTTGTGTTCCAAGATTCGGCTTCGTGGTCGAACCATGAAAAGGGCATTTACTTTGTTCCATGATAATGTCAAATTTTCAAAAAGCTACCCATAATATTGTCAGATTGCAATTAATGTCAATAAGAAATTATTATAATGAAATAATTGAGGGGAATCTTTTAGCAATAACACTAGCTCCTGTAGGCGTTAAGATAAAATCTGTATGAACGGATAAAGGCATAATTTGGTTTAAAATTAAGGACATACCAACCAATTGACATTCACAGAAAATGGGGTTGTTTGAAAATGTGTACCTTATTGCTTGAATTAAACACGCTTAGGATGAAAAAAAGACGAATTTTACTTCTCTTACCGCTACTTGTTGGCGTCTTCTATTTTTGGAATAGGGAAACTCTCCCAGCCTACACTCCTGCTCGCGATTATATTGATATGGAGGCGGAATTGGTCGAACAATTTATTTTGGCAAAAGACAGTTCAACCATTGAACTCCCTGCAGGACATTTTTTATTTTCTCAGTCATTGAGTTTAGATAATAAGACCCATTTAACCATAAAAGGACAGGGAATGGACAAAACCGTTTTATCCTTTAAAGGGCAAAGTTCTGGAGCTGAGGGCATCAAAATTACCAACTCAAAAAACATTACCCTAGAAGACTTTGCCATTGAAGATGCAGTTGGCGATAACCTAAAAATTAGTGATTCAGATCGTGTGGTGATGCGTCGCATTCGTTCTGCGTGGACTGGGGAAGTTTCGGTGGAAAACGGGGCATATGCACTTTATCCAGTATTGAGTACAAATGTATTAATAGAGGAGTGCGAAGCCATTGGATCTTCAGACGCAGGCATCTATGTAGGGCAATCTAATGATGTGATTATTCGAAATAACAAAGCATTTTATAATGTGGCAGGGATAGAAAGTGAAAACAGCACCAATGTTGAAATCTATGGGAACGAAGCTTATGAAAACACTAGTGGCTTATTAATTTTCAACCTCCCAGAATTAACACTTTACGGAGGCAATGTTAAAGCATACAACAATAAAATTTACAATAATAACCTCACTAATTTTGCGGTAAAAGGCTCCATAGTTAGCGCTGTTCCCAAAGGGGCGGGCGTAGTGATAATGGCCACTAAAGATGTGGAATTTTATGAAAACATGGTAGCAGATCATAAAACAGTAAACCTTTGTGTGGTTAGCTACGAAATTTTTGCTGCAGATCAAGATACAGAAGCTGCACCTGAACTAAATTCACAAGCAGAAGCACGAGGTTTACGCCCCATTGAAGCAGACTATAAAAAAGATAAAGCATACAATCCCTACCCAGGAAGAATCGCGTTGCACGATAATGACTTTTCCAATCGTTTTTGGTTACCAACTTTCTCCAATGATTTTGGGTATTTGTGGCTCTATAAAAACAGTGGGAAAATTCCAGATATTGCCTATGATGGGATTTTTGCTCCTGGAGGTTCGTTGCAAGATGAAGACCATAAACTTTGTATGCAAAACAATGGAGGAGCCCGTTTTGTTTATCTCGATGCTTCGCATGATTTTGAAGGACTTACAAACGATAAAAGCCCATTTGACTGTACCTTGAATTAACCCAATGAACTGAAACAATGAAGAGGATTTTATGTGGGCTAGTACTTGTGGGAATTAGTTTTTTTTCGTGTTCAAAAGAAACCAAAAAAAACGTAGCACCAAAAGCGCGAAAGGCATCGTCAACCTTACTAAAAACACAAGTTAAAACCGATGACCCTAAATGGCTTTCAGACTATAATTTCTTTGGTGGTAAATTGGCAGCGTTGCGACCCAACGATCAGGTTTACGCATACACCATAAACACCCCACTGTTTTCTAACTATGCCAAAAAGGAACGATTCATCTACTTACCCGAGGAGAAGAAAATAAACTTTAAACCGCAAGGACCACTTGACTTTGACAATGGAACGGTATTGATTAAAAATTTTTATTATCCACTTGATGAAACCGCTGTTGAACAAGAAAGAAAAATACTTGAGACACGACTTTTAATCAAGGAAAAAAGCGGATGGAAGCCACTAAATTATTTGTGGAAACAAGACCAGAGCGATGCGGAGTTAAATTATGTAGGGGCGAAAATTGATGTGAACTGGAAAGACAGTGAGGGGGAAACACGCAATTTAGTTTATCAAGTTCCCAACCTCAATCAGTGTAAGAATTGCCACAGTAGAAATACTACTATATCTCCCATAGGTGTTACTGCCGCACAACTCAACAAACACTATGAAGGAGTAGAGAGTGCCATCAATCAGCTTGATTACTTTAAGCAAGAAAACCTACTAAAGGGGTTTGAGTCTTCTCGTGCATATGAAGCCATGCCGGTTTGGAACGACGCCTTAACGGCTACTGTTGAAGAACGCGCACGAGCATATTTAGATGCCAATTGCGCGCATTGCCATTCAGCACAGGGGAGCGCAAAAAACTCAGGGCTTTATTTAGAATACCACGAAAAAGATGCGCGGCGCAGGGGGGTATTTAAACCTCCAATTGCTGCTGGGAAAGGCTCTGGAGATTTTCAGTATGATATCGTACCGGGAAAACCAGAAGCCTCAATTTTCATTTACCGTGTGGGTAGTACCGATCCTGCCATACGCATGCCCGAAATTGGTCGTTCTGTAGTTCATGAAGAAGGATTGGCACTTCTAACGCAATACATAAAAGAATTACAGGCAGAAGATCTAGGGCAGTAATTCATAAGAATATGCTGCTCTTAGGAGAGATGTTTGGGCCAAACTATCTATAAATAAACTCCGGCGTTTTTTAACTAAAATTGGTTGGTGTTCCAAATGAAAATCGTCGTTTAGTATTAAACTCCAGCGCCCGTTGTGCTGCACGCTGTAACCAATATTTAAATGATTATTCAAATCGAAGTAAAACTCCCACCTATCGGTAGAACTGCTTTGGGGATAGTCTACCTTAATAACGTTTACCGGGATTTTATTTTGTAATTTTTTTACTCCTGCATAGGTTAGTACTGCTTTTTTATCTAAAAGTTTTGCAGGTTGCCAAAACACGAAATAGGCGGCATTTAGTGCGTTTTTGGCTTCTCGAAAGTCTTCTTCAGTTGTTTGCCTAATACCATTTACATAGTTGAAAATAGAATCTCCTTTACGAAGTAACCGTTTGTTTTCATCTTCGATGAGGTATTGAAAGGGTTTCCAATGGAGGGTATGTGTTTGTTGAATACTTTTTTCTAATGCTCCGTCAGGATAGTACAGGCGCGTAGTTTTTTGATAAGCTAGACGGTCAATTTTTTGATCAAAGCCATGCGCTTGTATCGATTGTTTAAGAATTTCTTCAGCTTTTGGTTTGTGTTGACAGCTAAGGGCAAACAATGCAAGACAATAGATAAGAGGGCTTAGTTTCATTTTTTATCCTTTAAAGCCAAAAGATACACACCGATACCAATTCCAATGAATGAGCCTAAAACACCCAATAAAAATCGCCAAGCAGGCATAATTGGACCTTGCCAAAAAAACGTTTCCAAGAAATAATATGCGTGGACCAAGCAAAGAAAAAGTCCACTGATTTTAGTCATTTTCATACCTCAAAATAAACAATCCAGATTTAAAGCTCGGTGTTCTCGACAATAATCTGCCCCAAATTCCATGCAGGGATATAGTAGTTAAAATCTGTTTCTTCTAGAATTTCATTAAAAATTCTTTCTTGAAGTACGGTTGAATTCCCTGTAATAATAGTTAATGAAAAAGATCCAAAAGAAGTGTAGCGTTGCGCTAAGGTGTTTCGAACTAATTCTAGTGCAGGTTTGTGTCTTAGCCCGTGAAGGTCAATTTCATCTGGTTGTGCGACTCGCTTCCCCATGCTTACTTTTTTTACAAAAATAACAACCCCTGGCAGTTTGGGGCAACTACCAGGGGATATGCTAATCAAATTTATCAACTAGTACATGAAAATTACACTATAAATGTACTTCCCATTCAAAATCTTATCTGTTAAAAGGCTGATAATCTTTTCCTAAGGATACGTTAAATTAATTCTAGTAAAGAATAAAAGAGAAAGGCATTTAAACTACAGTACACCAATGCAGGCAGGGTTTGTAGTAATGAATCTCTGATTTTTATTCGCACACCTACGCCCAAAAGCATCAAGAGGGCCAAGCCACCAGTACTTAACAGTTGCAAAGGCAACCACAAGAAACCAAGACCAATCCCGGCTGCTCCCAGTAATTGTAAATATCCAGTTAGTTTTCGGTACTGTGGTAAACCATAGCGTAGGAACTCCAGTTTTAAGCGTGGACTGGTTAAACAGCCCAATCCAAAAAACAAAAAAGAAAGTGCTGAGAAAGATAAGAGAAGGTTAGTCATCATCAATAGCAAATTCTTTTAAGCAATCTAAAGTTACGTATTCTAGTGTTTTTTGGTGGCATGCTTTGAGTATAACAGGGGGGGCTACTTCGGCACGATATGCTTCTAGCCATCGAGAAACACATAAGCACCAACGGTCACCAGCAACCAAACCCGGAAAATTGTACTGTGGGTATGCACGGGTTAGGTCATTTCCTTTGCTTTTTGAAAATTGCAAAAAAGCATCTGTAACGATAGCACATACTGTATGTGTTCCAGCATCAAAAGGCCCAGTGTCGCAACACCCATTGCGGTAGGCTCCAGTCATTGGAGAAGTTCCACAAGGAATTAAAGGAGCTCCAAAAACATTTAGCGATGGTGCTTTCATTGGCTCAAGTTATAATTTAATCCAATAAAAAATCGTCTTCCTTGATTGGGAGCATAAATATAGGTAGGATCAAAGGAGAGTGCGTTAGGATTGTTTGGTGTTGCTAAGATATCTCCATTTGCATCATAAGATAGTTCTCGATCGAAAGGGTCATTTGCGCGTGCAATAAGGAAAGGATTGTTTTTGGCGGGTGTCCAGTTAAGTAAGTTTTTGATGCCTGCAAAAAGAGTAAAGTTATTGTCTTTCTTGTAGCTAAATTTTAGGTTTTGTATGCTCCACACAGGAGCATATTCAGCACGAGGGTCACTGTCGCTCAGGCGTGGTAAACGCATGGGTCCATAGAGATTTCCTGTGTAGTCTATACGTGTATTTTCACTAAACAATGGAAGGGTAATGGCCCAAGTTGCCGACCATTTTTCCGTAAATACAGGACGTGTTTTAATCCTGTCTTCTCGGGTGAAAACATCGAGTAAAGTTGCGCCCAGCGTAGCTCTAAATTGACCATAGGTAGCTTCTAGATTTGTACTTAATCCCTGTGAAACAGCATTCCCGTTGAGGTTGGTATACCGTATTTCGTTGGGATTACTGTCGTAATCTGGTAAGATTTGATTGCTAAAATAGGTATGCCATGCTGCAGTTTCTAACCCAATAATCCACCCGCTACTGGTGTAAAGTTTTTTATAGAAATTGATGTTTGCGTTGTAGGATTGTTCTGGCGCTAGCTCTTCTTCAATTACCAAATTACGAGCACCCGTGAGGGCAGCGTGATCTTCGGTGAAAATATTAACTACCCGAAAGCCAGTGCCAATATTAAAGCGCAATAATGTTTGGGGGTTAAAATTGATTTTATATCCAATCCTTGGGGTGCTAATTGTGCTGTGATCTGGGTGATGGTCTACCCGAAAACCTAGTAACAACTTTTTGTTTTCGCTTAGGCTTATTTCGTTTTCTAGAAAGGCGCCAGGGAGCCAGTAACGGTTGGGTTGTGTCCCCAGATTATTTTGTGTTGCAGGGGTAGTGTCATCGTACCAATTATACCGATTGCTCAATCCGAGTAACCAATTGTTTTTCCCACTTTCTTTTCGCCAAATGACTTGAAGAAAACCAATCTTCTCATTAGCCTTAAAGGCAGTGTTTCCATAAACAGAATTTTGTTGGTGTTGGGTAAAGGAGTATTGAATTTCCCATGAAGAAGATACTAGCTGCTTCCCAATGAGCTCAAAACGATTGGTGTAAATGCTTTCCCCATAAATTTCGTTTCCACCCCTAAAGTCAGGCGTCCAATTGAGTTCTCCACCCCAGCGATCTTCATAGAGGTAGCGCAAGGCCAAAGATCCAGCTTGAGTTGAGTTGGGTTGCCATGAGAACTTCTGAAAAACAGAAAAACGCTTCTGCTGGGTTACATCAGTAAAATTATCGTTGTTATTGTCAATAGGATTATCATAGATAAAACCATTTATTCCTGTAAGCACATTTATTTTTTGGCCAATGGTAGACGAAAACCCAAGGTCAGCATTGAATTCTTCCCAAGAGGTTCCATAAATATCACTAAAGAAGCGCGGGCTGTATTCTGGGAGTTTTGTTATCACATTGATTACCCCTCCCACGGCTTGACTACCGTAGAGCGTACCTGCTGGTCCTTTAATGATTTCAACTTTTTCAATCATTCCCGTAGGAATTCCATTGAGACCATAAACGCTGGCAAGGCTACTCACAATAGGCATTCCATCAATTAAAACAAAAGTATAAGGGCCTTCTAGGCCATTGATGTGAATATCTCCTGTATTACAAACCGAACAATTAATTTGTGGGCGTATACCATTGATGAATTGAATGCCTTCAAATAGATTCGGACTAGGATTTTGCTGTAAAAAAGCAGGAGAATAGACTTCAACAGGAATGGTGCTTTCCATTCGATTTACTGGCTTAAGGTTTCCAGAAATAATTACTTCCTCAAGCGAATTATCTGCCCCTAAGACAATGACTCCTAAATCTTGATTTTGTGAATTTATCACTATTTTTTTTGGAAGAAAACCCACATAGGAGAGTACAAGTTCTTGGGAGTTGTTAGAAACCTCAATTTGAAATTGACCGTCCTGTTTTGAAAGTGTACCGCTATTTTCAGCGGGGGAGAAGATCGTGGCACCTGCGATGGGTTGTTCACCATCAGAAACTACCCCCACAACTTGGGATAAGCTCTGTAGGCTCACAAGCAAAAAGAATTGAAAAAGTATAACGTCTAGCTTTCTGATGCCTGTTTATTTGTATGCAAAAATAGCGTCAAAAAGACGGACATGCAATTTATTTAGAACTTATCTAAATAATTAATCAAATCCTTTAACTCCTTGAACAGTGGTGTATTTTAATGTAAAGCGTTTATCAGGATAAATTATTTTATAGGCCGTTTGTACCGCAAGCGTGGCTTCATGGAAACCGCATAAAATAAGTTTCAATTTCCCGGGGTAGGTGTTAACATCGCCAATGGCAAATATCCCCGGAATATTGGTTTGATAATCTAGGGTGTTGTCTACTTTAATGGCATTTTTTTCTATTTCTAGTCCCCAATTTGCTATGGGTCCTAGTTTTGGTGAAAGACCAAACAGGGGAAGCCAAACATCTACATCAACAATTCTATTTTCTTGGTCTTTTTGCTTGATTTCGATAGAAGATAATTGATCCTGCCCTTGGAGACCTACCACTTCTGCATGGGTATAAAACTCAATTTTACCCGCTTTTTGAAGTTGGTGTACTTTTTCTACCGAATCTTTGTGTGCTCTAAACGACTCAGACCGATGAACAAGGCCTACATTACTATTGTTGTGTTCTGCAAAGTAAATGGCCCAGTCTAGTGCAGAATCTCCGCCTCCTGATATAAAGATTTTCTTGCCTAAAAAGTGTTCGGGTTCTTTGACCATGTATTCTACTCCCTTACGCTCAAAATCAGTGAGATTATCGATTTTTGGTTTTCTTGGCTCAAAGCTTCCTAAGCCTCCTGCAATCATTACTACGGGAGCATGGTGTTGGGTTCCCTCTCTGGTAGTAACTATAAAACTGCCATCAGCTTGTTTTTCAATGGTCTCTGCACGTTCACCCAATGTAAATCCAGGTTTGAAGGGTGCCGCTTGTTCCATTAAATTGTCAATGAGTTCACCGGCTAGTACCGAGGGGTAGCCCGGAATATCATAAATGGGTTTTTTAGGGTAGATTTCGGTCAACTGCCCACCTGCCTGTGGAATGGCATCAATTAAGTGGCATTTCAATTGCATGAGGCCGGCTTCAAAAACAGCGAATAGACCTACTGGACCTGAGCCTATTATGATGATGTCGGTCTTTATCATAGTTCATTTTTCAATGCAAATTTCGGAACTCTTTCTCAAACCCACTAATTTAAATCAAAAAAGCCAGTTCTAAGACTGACTTTTTCTATAAAAAACACTAACAAATTGTATTAAAACGCCTGTTTTAAGTCGGCTTTAAGGTCCTCTAGGTCTTCCAATCCAATGGAAAGACGCACTAAATCTTGGGTAACACCAGTTTCTTTTTGCGCTTCTTCACTTAACTGCTGGTGAGTGGTACTGGCAGGGTGAATAATCAAAGACTTTGAATCACCAATATTTGCGAGGAGTGAGAAAAATTTCGTTTGGTCTGCTACTTTTTTTGCTGCTTCATAGCCTCCTTTCAATCCAAATGTGACAATCCCGCTTTGTCCTTTGGGTAAATATGCTTTGGCTAGTGCATTGTATTTACTTGAAGCGAGTCCGGGATAATTCACCCAAGCGACTTCTTCTTGTTCTTCTAACCACTGGGCAATGGCCAATGCATTTTCAGAATGTTGTTTTAAGCGTAACGAAAGTGTTTCCACACCTTGTATAATTTGGAAGCTATTAAATGGGCTTAAAGCACCACCAAAATCACGTAACCCTTCAATACGCACTTTTGCAATAAATGCAGTAGCGCCTAGTGCTTCGTGATAAACCAAACCGTGATACCCCGGAGAAGGCTCGGTAAATTCGGGATAAAGACCGTTGCCGTAATCAAAGGTTCCAGCATCAATAATCACCCCGCCCATGGCTGTTCCATTACCGTTAATGTATTTTGTTAGGGAGTGAATCACAATATTAGCTCCGTGTTCAATGGGATTGAGTAAGGCAGGAGTCGCTACCGTATTATCAACAATAAAAGGAACTTTTGCAGCATTTGCTTCTGCGGCAATAGCTTTTAAATCGAGTACATCTAATTTTGGATTCCCCAATGATTCTGCAAAAATAGCGCGGGTGTTTTCTTGAACTGCTTTTCCAAAGTTACTTGGATCGTCAGGATCAACGAAAGTAGTTGTAATTCCTAAACGAGGTAGAGTAACACTCAAAAGATTGTAGGTTCCCCCATACAAACTATTAGAGGCGACAATGTGATCTCCCGCTTTTAATAACACCATCAATGCAGTAGCAATGGCAGAAGTTCCGGAAGTAGTGGCTACTGCAGCAATGCCCCCTTCTAAAGCGGCCAAACGTTGCTCTAATACATCGTTGGTGGGATTGTTTAAACGGGTGTAAATATAGCCAGGCTCGGCCAATGAGAATAAATTGGCAGCATGGTCTGCGCTGTCAAAAACATAGGCTGTAGATTGATAGATGGGAACTGCTCGAGTTCCTTGGGTTTTATCCGTCGCATGGCCGGAGTGTAAGCTGTTGGTGTTAAATCCTACTGACATAATATTAATTTTTAGTTGGCAAATGTAGTACGTGCAAATCACATAAACAAATAAAACCTATAAAGATTATAGGGTATAAATGTTTTTAAAAAAAACTATCTTTGAATTGAAGCAAAATAGATTCAACCATTGATTTCAAAAAAGTGTAAATACGCAATTAAAGCTTTACTTTATTTGGCCGATAACCAAAGTGAAGCGCGCTCTATATTTTCTACCGAGATTGCAGAAAAAGAGAACATTCCTCAAAAATTCTTAGAAACAATACTTCGAGAATTACGCAACTTTCAATTATTGCAAAGCAGAAGAGGAAAAACGGGTGGTTACCGTTTACTAAAACAGCCTTCAGAAATTAGACTGGCCGACTTGATGCGCATGATGGATGGCCCTATAGCACTTTTGCCTTGTGTTTCATTAAACTATTACGCTCCCTGCGAAGAATGCAATGAAAGTACCTGTACTATTAAACCAGTATTCGAGAAAGTGCGCGATGAAACCTTAGCTATTTTAGGAAATACGACCATAGAAATGATGCGCGAATAAGGATTAAACTTTAATGGTTTTCCATTTTCCTAATCTAAAATAGTAGGCACTTATTAAAGTCAACAAAATTTCTGCTAAGACAATGGATATCATCACACCAACGGGTCCCCACTCCAAGGATAAAGCAGTGAAGTAGGCAAGGGGTAGTTGGAACATCCAAAAGCAAACAAAGTTGATGTAGGTTGGCATTTTAGTGTCACCTGCACCATTGAATGATTGTATTAATACCATTCCAAACGCATAAAACACATAGCCCAAAGCAAAAACTCTTAGACATAAACTACCCCTCTTGATCACCCTCTCCAATTCTTCGTGCAATTACTGCGGTGGCGGCCATACTTATTCCCACGGCCACAGCGTAGATTAAACTCACCACAGATTCTGTTAAGCCAATGGTTGCTACAGCGTTGGTACTTACCTGAGATACAAAATAAATGTCGATCAAGGCATAAACAGATTCCATGACCATTTCAAAAACCATGGGAATGGCCAGCAGGAAAATGGCTGTTGAGAGTGAGCCTTGCGTATAGTCATATTCTTTTCCTCGGAGGGCGTCTTTGAGTAACCTCCACCAGTTGGGGTGATTTGGGTTGTTTTTCAAGAAAAGAAATTTATGCGTATTCCATTCAAGCGAATACCCTACAAGTATAGGAAATTTCTACAAGCCACTAATGTAACTACCCAAGGCGTCTTTAAATTGAAAACCT
>WTJU01000021.1:59112-95632 GCA_011526285.1 Candidatus Arcticimaribacter sp. | reverse complement strand
AAATTTCTACAAGCCACTAATGTAACTACCCAAGGCGTCTTTAAATTGAAAACCTTCTAAAGTGCGGTATTTATTTAACCGTTTGTTGGCTTCAAGCCCCCACAACAGAAATTCCATCATAAAATGAAGGTCTTTTGCCGCACAGTCGGGTTGGTGTTTTTTGAGAATATTTTTAATGTCTGGGATGTTCCCTAAAGTGTCTTGATACAAGCCATTATCTAGGGTGTCTTCTAAAAAGAGCTCGTTGTCACTAAAGAACCAACCTAACAACTCATCGTAAGGGCCAACTTCATCCTGTTTTTCAAGTTTTTTAATTTCTGGGAAATAAAGTGGGAATAGGGTCTTACAAGCTTGTGAGATTAGGTGATAGGAAATTTGTTCTGCGCCTTCTTGTTCTCCTTCATAAACCAATTCTACCTTTCCGTTTATGGCCGGAATTACACCTAAAAAATCTGACATTCTAAGGCTTGTGTTCTCCTCTCCTGATACTAAAAGACGACGCTCTGCTGTACTGATTAGATTTTCAAATGCAGTAATACTCATGCGCGCACTCACCCCACTTTTTGCATCGACATATTCACTTTTTCGCGCTTCAAAACCAATCTGTTCTAACAGTTCACGTGCCAATTCTGGAATGTGAATTTTTTCTTCTAAATCTTTGTCTAGCTTTACCTCCTGCTCAGTAATCGCTTTTGCTATTTCTCGATTGTGAGGGTAGTGGGTTAAAATTTGTGAACCGATTCTATCTTTAAGTGGGGTAACAATACTCCCGCGATTGGTATAATCTTCGGGATTTGCCGTGAAAATGATTTGAGTTTCAATGGGCAAACGCAACTTAAACCCACGAATTTGAATTTCTTTTTCCTGTAAAATAGAGAATAGTGCAACTTGAATTCTCGCTTGCAAGTCTGGCAATTCATTTAACACAAAAATACAACGGTGTGCACGCGGAATCATTCCAAAATGAATAACACGCTCATCAGCATAAGACAGCTTAAGGTTTGCTGCTTTTATAGGATCTACATCACCAATTAAGTCGGCCACTGTAACATCTGGAGTGGCGAGTTTTTCAAAGAAACGATCATTGCGATGCAACCATTCAATAGGAGTGTCGTCGCCCTTTTCTGCAATGATTTCTTTTGCTTCACGACTAATAGGAGCTAGGGGGTCATCATTAATTTCAGAGCCCGCCACAACAGGAATCCACTCTTCTAACAGCTGGGTCATTTGCCGTGCTAAGCGTGTTTTGGCCTGCCCTCTTAACCCCAATAGGTTAATGTTATGACCTGAAAGTATTGCCCTTTCTACATCTGGTATCACAGTATTTTCATACCCAATTAGTCCATCAAAAGTGGGGATACTCGTTTTTAACCTATGACGAAGGTTTTTGGCCAATTCTTCTTGTATGCTTTGCGGGCGATAATCTGTTTTCTTTAGGGCACCTAGGGTAGTTACTTCTGGTGAGTTCATCTGTTTTCTTTATTCTAAGCGTTTTTTTCTATTCTTTTCATAATCTTCAAAAATCATTTCCCCCAAACCTTTTAAGCCTGTAAAAAAGGCTTTTCCGCGATTTGCTTCTGTGAAAGTGCGCACAAACTGCTGTAAATAAGGGTCTTGCGCAATCATAAATGTAGTAATGGGAATATGTAATTTTTTGGCTTGTCGTGCCATGGTGTAGCATTTTTCCACAATAGTTTCATCAAGACCAACACTGTTTTTATAGTAGGTTCCATCGGGTAGTTTTAGGCAACTTGGTTTCCCGTCGGTAATCATGAAGATTTGTTTGTTGCTATTTTTTTTACGCCGAAGAATGTCCATGGCCAATTCTAGACCAGCGACGGTATTGGTGTGGTAAGGCCCAACCTCCAGATAAGGAACCTCTTTAAGCGAAATAGGCCATGCATCGTTTCCAAAAACCAATATATCCAGCGTGTCTTTTGGATAACGTGTGGTAATGAGTTCAGCCAACGCCATGGCTACTTTTTTAGCAGGGGTAATGCGGTCTTCCCCATAGAGAATCATACTGTGGCTAATGTCTATCATTAAAACCGTACTCATTTGGGTTTTAAAAAAACTGTCTTCAACCACCAGATCATCGTGCTGTAGGGTAAAATCTTGTCCTACCGAGCGAATTTGAGCGTTTTTGATGCTTTGTGTCATGTCAATTTTTTCCAAAGCATCACCAAACTGATAGGCCTTAAATTCCCCAGTATTGTCTTCTCCTTGACCTAGTTTTTTGGTTTTGTGATTCCCAGCGGAAGATCGTTTTAGCTTCCCAAAAATTTGTTTCAAGGCATGTTCACGAAGCAGTTTCTCTGTTTTGGGGGTAAGTGCCATGCCTTCTCCTGATCCACTTCCATTTCCTTTGGGTTGGATGTAGGCTTTTTTCAGAAGGTCTTCTACAAAATCATCAATGGTATAATTCTCATCGGTAAGTTGATATTCCCTGTCGAGCTCCCGCAACCAATCAATCGCTTCGTCAAAGTCGCCAGAGGTATGGGTAATTAGTTCTTTAAATATCTCAAACAAGCGTTCAAAAGGGGTTTGTTCTTTTGCACGCGCTTTTGTAAACCGAATTCCAAGGGAAGTGATTTCATATTTCATAGCCCTTAAAATTACAGTTTTTTTAGAATTTCTTCCTTCTTATTTTAGGATTAGCACCAAGCGCCCTGTAACCTTTCTACCCAGCCTTGGGAAGCCGGGTAAAGCTCTAAATCGATTGTTAAAAAGGTTAATAGCAGCAACCTCAAATCGCAAAGGATCACTGAGTTTAAACCCTAGCGAAACATCCACTAGTGATTTTGCTGGTATGGTCCCAGGAAAGGTGGGGGTGTTTGATGTAAACCGTCATCCCATTGGTAATTTATACTTGCATCAAATTTCTTCTTTGGGTCGTAGTTCAAACCAATTCTTACCTTATTGGCAGTCCTTCGTCATCTAGAACAATTCCAGACACTGTGTTTTGGGCAAGACATAAATACGCAATAAAAAATAGAGAAAATGCCGTGAGGCAACGGATAAATAAATTTATGATTTGTAAGATAAAGGTGAAACAAAGATGAAAAAATTTAAGAATTAAACAAAAACCCGATGAATTGCCTTATATTTGCAACACATTCGAAACAAAACGATTGGAAGACTTTGGTCTTCTTTTTTTTTGATATGAGTTTTAAAGCGCAAGTTGAAACATTAGTTCAAGAAGCTCTGGAAGAAAATCCTAGCCTTTTCCTTATAGACTTGAGTGTTGGTGGAGACAATAGCATTCGGGTTTTATTGGATGGAGATGAAGGGGTTTCGCTAGAATCTTGTATGCAGGTGAGTAGAAAAGTTGAACATAATCTTGATCGTGAGGAAAATGATTTTTCCATTGAGGTTAGTTCTTGCGGAATAGGTTCACCGCTTACAATGGCGCGTCAATTCAAAAAAAATGTAAATCGCAAACTAGAAGTGCTTGATCAAGAAGACAAACTTGTTCAAGGAACCCTGACAGCGGCCAACGATGACTCGTTCACCCTGCAGTGGAAGGCACGTGAGCCCAAACCCATTGGTAAAGGAAAAGTTACCGTTACCAAAACCAAAGAATTTAAATACGGCAATTATAAAAACGCCAAAGTAATCGTATCTATTTAAGTATTTTGTTATGGAAAATTTAGCATTAATCGATTCATTTTCAGAGTTTAAAGATGAAAAACTCATTGATCGTGTAACGCTTATGGTCATCTTGGAAGAAGTCTTCCGCAATACCCTAAAACGCAAATTTGGGTCTGATGATAATTTTGACATCATTATTAACCCAGACAAGGGAGATTTGGAAATTTGGCGAAATCGTATTGTAGTAGCCGATGGAGCGGTGGAAGATCCCAACCAAGAAATTGAATTGACAGAAGCCCAGAAAATTGAGCCCGACTTTGAGGTAGGAGAAGATGTTTCTGAGGAGGTAAAATTAGTCGACCTTGGACGTCGCTCTATTTTAACACTTCGTCAAAATTTGGTGGCGAAAATCCACGAGCATGACTCAACCAACATTTTTAAACAATTTAAAGAGCTAGAGGGCGAACTTTACACGGCTGAGGTGCACCACATCCGCTCACGTGAAGTAATTTTACTTGATGATGAAGGAAATGAAATGATCCTTCCTAAAGATCGACAAATTGGATCTGATTTTTACCGAAAAGGAGATAACGTTCGCGGAATCATTGAGAGTGTTGAATTGAGAGGAAACAAACCACGCATCATATTTTCACGCACCTCACCAAAATTCCTTGAAAAATTATTTGAACAAGAAATACCTGAGGTGTTTGATGGTTTAATAAACATTAAAAAAGCAGTGCGAATTCCAGGAGACAAAGCTAAAGTAGCTGTAGACTCTTATGATGATCGTATTGATCCTGTTGGGGCATGCGTTGGTATGAAAGGGTCTCGTATTCACGGCATTGTTCGTGAACTAGGAAACGAAAACATTGATGTAATTAATTACACCAACAACCTTCAGTTATTCATTACACGTGCATTGTCTCCCGCTAAAGTCAATTCATTAAAGATCGATGAAGAAAACAAGCGCGTTCAAGTCTTTTTAAACCCAGAAGAAGTTTCTAAAGCCATTGGCCGCGGTGGAAACAACATCCGCTTAGCCGGTCAATTGACAGGGTTTGAAATCGATGTTTATCGTGAAGGAATGGAAGAAGATGTAGAATTGACAGAGTTTTCTGATGAAATCGAAGCTTGGGTAATTGAAGAATTCCAGAAAGTTGGTCTAGACACGGCCAAAAGCGTTTTGGAGTTAGACGTTCAAGAATTGATTAAACGAACTGACTTGGAAGATGAGACCATTGAAGAAGTCGTTAAAATTTTGAAAGAAGAATTCGAAGAATAGCGACTAGGATTATTTTTCTATTTTTGATACCGCATAAACATATATATGTCAAACCAACCAACATTGCGCCTGAATAAAGTTCTTCGCGAGCTCAATATTTCGCTTGATCGAGCTGTTGAGTTTCTATCGCAAAAGGGCCATGAAATTGAAGCGCGTCCAACCACTAAAATCTCGCAAGAGGTCTACACCATTCTATTGGATGAATTTGAGACGGACAAATCAAAACGAGATGCCTCTGCAGAAATTAGTGAAGAGAAGCGAAAAGAAAAGGAAAGCCTGCGTTTAGAGCAAGAGCGCTTAGAACAGGAAAAATTAGAACGTGAAAAAGCCAAACAAGAGGTAATAAAAGCACGTGCTTCTGTTCAAAAGCCAAAAGCTGTTGGTAAAATTGATTTAGCACCAAAAGCAGAAAAAGCAAAACCTGAAGAAGAAGCGAATGCTGAGGTTGAAGCAACACCTGCTCCTAAAGTTGAGAAAACAGTTGCAAAGCCAAAAGTAAAGAAAGAACAGCCTAGTGCTGAGGCTCCTAAAGCCGAAACTAAGCAAGCTGAAACTGAAAACCCAGAAGCAGAAAAAGCACCAGAAGAAGGCGAGAAAATAACCACACAATACACTAAACTAACCGGACCTAAAAAGACCGGACAAACCATTGACCTCAATCGATTTAAAGAAAAAGAGAAAAGTGTAGAGGAAGCGCGAAAGAAAAAGCGTAAACGTATTAGTAAAGAAACGCCTGGTGCAGGGCGTTCAGGAAATAATGCTGGCCGCAAACAAGGGCAGAAACAACGCAATCGTCCGCAGACAGTAGCTAAAGTAGAGCCAACTGAAGAAGAAGTACAAAAGCAAATTAGAGAAACGCTCGAAAAGCTTCAAGGCAAGTCAAACAAGTCAAAAGGAGCAAAATACCGTCGTGACAAAAGAGTGCAGCACCGTCAAAAAACAGAAGACGAACTAGCACAACAAGAAGCTGAAAGCAAAGTACTTAAGGTAACAGAGTTTATCACAGTTGGTGAGATTGCTACACTTATGGAAGTAGGAGGGACAGAAATAATCTCTGCCTGCATGAGTCTAGGAATTATGGTTACCATGAACCAACGCCTCGATGCCGAGACACTTAGTATTGTTGCCGATGAATTTGGATACAAAGTAGATTTTGTAAAGAGTGACCTAGAAGAGTCGTTTGAAGAAGAAGTTGAAGAAGACGAAACCAATTTAAGCCATCGTGCTCCAATCGTAACCGTTATGGGTCACGTTGATCACGGAAAAACCTCTTTGTTGGATTACATTCGAGAAGAAAATGTAATTGCGGGAGAGTCAGGTGGAATTACACAACATATCGGGGCTTACTCTGTAACTTTAAAAGATGATCAGAAAATCACCTTTTTAGATACACCTGGTCACGAAGCCTTTACTGCCATGCGTGCTCGTGGAGCGCAAGTGACTGATATTGCAATTATTGTAATTGCTGCAGATGATGACATCATGCCACAAACCAAAGAGGCCATTAGTCACGCCCAAGCAGCGGGAGTTCCCATTATTTTTGCTATCAATAAAGTGGATAAGCAAACCGCAAATCCAGATAAGATTAAAGAGCGCCTAGCCGCAATGAATCTTATGGTAGAAGAATGGGGAGGTAAAATTCAATCTCAAGATATTTCTGCGCTTAAAGGAACAGGAGTCAATGAACTCCTAGAAAAAGTATTGCTTGAAGCCGAAATACTCGAGCTAAAAGCCAATCCAAATCGAAAATCTAAAGGAACAGTAGTTGAAGCGTATTTGGATAAAGGAAGAGGCTATGTCTCTACCATTCTAGTTCAAACAGGTACCCTTAAAATAGGGGATTACATCTTGGCGGGTAAACATAGCGGAAAAGTAAAAGCTATGTTTGATGAGCGCGGAAATCACGTTGACGAAGCACCACCTTCTACGCCAATTTCTATACTTGGATTAGATGGAGCTCCTCAAGCAGGGGATAACTTTAACGTGTTAGAAGACGAGCGTGAAGCCAAGCAAATTGCTGCAAAGCGAACACAACTATTGCGTGAGCAAAACGTGCGTACGCAACGTCACATCACCCTTGACGAGATTGGACGTAGAATTGCACTTGGCGATTTCCAAGAGCTCAACATTATTCTAAAAGGAGATGTAGACGGATCTGTTGAAGCATTGACAGATTCACTTCAAAAACTTTCTACCGAAGAAATTCAAGTAAACATCATTCACAAAGGAGTAGGAGCCATAACAGAATCAGACGTTCTTTTAGCCTCCGCTTCTGATGCAATTGTCATTGGTTTTAATGTACGTCCAATGGGGAATGCCCGTGCAGTGGCCGAGAAAGAAGAAATCGACATCAGATCTTACTCTATTATTTATGACGCCATCAATGACGTGAAAGATGCAATGGAAGGGATGCTGTCTCCAGAGATGAAAGAAGAAGTTACCGGTACTGCTGAAATTCGTGAGACCTATAAGATCTCTAAAGTTGGAACAATTGCAGGTTGTATGGTAACCTCAGGAAAAATCTATCGCAACAGTGGGGTGCGTATAATTCGTGAAGGAATTGTAGTTTACACTGGAGTATTGGCTTCTTTAAAACGCTTTAAAGACGATGTCAAAGAAGTTGCGAAAGGCTATGACTGTGGTCTTCAAATCAAAAACTACAACGACATTAAGGTAGAAGATACCATTGAATTCTTCCAAGAAGTAGCGGTGAAGAAAACCCTATAAGTTATTGGGTTCTAATAAGAAAGCAGAAGGATAGGTCTTTCTAATTTCTTCCAGCTTCTGGTTGGCCACTATGAGATTTTTAAATCGTCCTACACGCACCTTGTAGTTAGGCGTCTCAAAACTTAGTTCTGTTTCCCAATCTGGAAATGATGCCTTAAATGCATTTAGTATGTTTTGGGCAGCGGTATAATTCCCGTAATACAACTGAATAGCATAATACTGAGAAGCAAAAACTTCTTTGTTAATTTCGACTTTTCGGTCAACCAAATCAGCCACCTCTTGGGTGATATTGATGTTAGATTGGGTGTTTTGTCCAATCATTTTCGTTGGTGCAAAGAGAAAAAATGCAACCAAAAATCCACTAAACATTAAGCCTGCTTTCATGTGAACAAAGAAAGTGATTTTTTTCACTGTACACGAAAAATTTAAACGGAATTTATTGCTTATTTAGACTGGTTATAAATTGCACAATTAGTCTGTTTTGCTTTTCCAAACGGGGTCTATGTCGTAAATTTGTGCTGGATTTTAGCCCATCAATTTGATGATCTACATTAATATTTATTCATAGCATGAGGAAGAGTAACCTTGGCGCTGTACACGTAGTGAAAAACCTATTTGTAGTTCTTGTATTAGGACTGTCTTTCACTGTGAGTGCGCAGGAAGCCGACCCAATCGCAGGTAAGAAATTATTCAATGCCAATTGTGCAGCCTGTCACAAACTCAAGAAAAAAGCAGTAGGTCCAGCCTTGAAAGGTGTTTCGGCAAAATATGACAAAGAATGGTTGTATAGCTGGATCAAAAATAGTTCTGCCATGATTAAAGCGGGCGATGCACAAGCAGTAGCCATCTGGGAAGAGTATAATAGAACAGCAATGACTGCTTTCCCACAGCTTTCAGATCAGGACATTGATAACATAATTGCCTACACTGACTATACTCCCCCTGCACCAGCTGCAACAGCCGCAGGGCCAGTAGCAGCCGCACCTGCAGGTGATTCCATTTCAAATGATATAATTCTTGGCGCATTGGCACTTGTCTTTGCAATTTTAGTTGTGATGTTGATTTTGGTCAACAAAACCCTGAAAAAAATTGCTGCAGCACAAGGCATCGAGCTAGAGCCTAAAACCGAAGAAAGAGAAGCGCGTCGCCCACTTTGGCAAGCGTTTGCTCAGAACCAGTTCTTGGTGATACTTTCGGTAGTGTTCTTACTACTGTCAAGCGCATATTTTGCTTACGGGTACCTTATGCAAGTAGGGGTTGATCAAGGGTACATGCCTGTACAACCCATCCATTACTCGCACAAAATTCACGCTGGAGCAAACCAAATCGAGTGTAAATATTGTCACTCCTCTGCACGTGTTTCTAAACACTCAGGAATCCCTTCTTTAAACGTTTGTATGAACTGCCATAAAAACATTGCAGAGTACAATGGCGAAGAAGATTTAGAAAATGGATACACCAAAGAATTCTACACCAAAGAAATCAAAAAACTCTATGCAGCAGTAGGTTGGGACGAAGAGAACCAACAATATACTGGTAAAACAGAGCCGGTTAAATGGGTGCGAATTCACAACCTACCCGATTTCGTTTACTTCAATCACGCCCAGCACGTTCAAGTAGGGCAGATTGAATGTCAAACCTGCCACGGACCAGTGGAAGAAATGGAAATCATGTATCAGTACTCTCCGCTTACAATGGGATGGTGTATCAATTGTCACCGTGAGACCAATGTTAAAGTAGAGAACAACGAGTACTATGCTAAAATACACGAAGCACTCTCTAAAAAGTATGGAGTTGAAAAACTCACTGCCGCTCAAATGGGAGGTTTAGAGTGTGGAAAGTGTCACTATTAATAAGAGCTTAAATAGAAGAATGTCCTATGGCAGCAAATAAAACATATTGGAAAAATACTGAGCAACTCAATGAGAAATCTCCCATTGTAGACCAGTTAGAGCAAAAAGAATTTGCCGAATATATTCCAGTAAACGAATTTTTAGAAGATAAAGAAGCCTTAGAAGATAGTAGTACTTCGCGACGAGACTTCTTAAAGTACGTTGGCTTCAGTACAGCTGCAGCATCATTGGCTGCATGTGAAGGTCCAGTAATTAAGTCTGTTCCTTATGTTGTTCAGCCTGAACAGATCCGTCCTGGGGTTGCAAATTACTATGCCACTGCAATTGCAGACGGTTTTGATTTTGCAAGTATTTTAATAAAAACAAGAGAAGGCCGTCCAATCAAAGTAGAAAGTAATACTGACGCTCCTGCTCTTGGCGGCGCAAATGCCCGTGTGCATGCATCAGTACTTTCTATGTACGACACACAACGTTTACAAGGACCAAAAGCCAATGGTGAAGACGTAAGCTGGGATGATTTACACACCCAAGTTGGGGCAAAATTAGCTGCATTAGCGGCTACTGGGAAAGAAGTTGTTCTACTCACGCAAACGTTCGCTAGTCCTACAACAGCAAAAGTTATTGCAGATTTTACTGCGAAATACCCCAACATAAAACACGTCGCTTTTGATACCGTAGCTGCTGCACCTGCAATTGATGCTTTTGAAGCTGCTTATGGTGTGCGTGCACTTGCTGACTATGATTTCAGCAAAGCAGAAGCCATTGTTTCGATAGGAGCAGATTTCCTTGGCGATTGGCAAGGAGGCGGATACGACAGCGGTTATGCTAAAACCCGTGTTCCAAACAAACACCACGGGAAGGCAACCATGTCAAAGCACTTTCAATTTGAAGCAAACATGACGTTGAGTGGAGCAAACGCAGATATTCGTATACCTGCCACACCATCAGCGCAAAAAAATATTTTAGCCCACATTTATGCTGCAATTACAGGAACCGCTGTAAGTGGAAAATTGAGTCAAGCACATCAAGCAAAAGTTGATGCTGCTGTGGCGGCACTTAAAGCTGCAGGAGACAAGGCAGTTGTTGTTTCTGGTATACAAGACAAGGGAGCTCAAGCACTTGTGCTCGCCATCAATAATGCACTTGGAAGTGTTGTTATGGATGCAGCAAATCCACGCCTCACCCGTTCCGAAAACGGGAACGAAGTAAAACCAGTGATAGAAAAAGTTATTTCTGGCGACTTGGGCGGATTGATTACAGTAGGAATTAACCCTGCATTTACTTTACCGGAAGGTGAAGCTTTTGCAGAAGGAATGAAAAAACTTGACCTTTCTGTTGCTTTCTCCATGAAAGAAGATGAAACGGCAAGTGCTGCGCAATACATTGCTGCAGTACCTCACTACCTAGAGGCGTGGGGAGACTATGAATTTAAAGCGGGTCATTTTGCATTGGCACAGCCAACCATTAGACCCTTGTTTGACACACTCCAGTTTCAAGATGCATTGTTGAAGTGGACCGGTAGTGAGACCTCTTACTATGAAGCCATTCAAAACAACTGGAATTCAAATATTCTTGAGGGAACCTCATGGAACACTGTGCTTCACGATGGGTACTACAGCAAAAATACTGCTAGTGAAGCGAGCTATACCGCATCAGATTTGAGTGCTGCCGCTGCTGCATTGGCAAGTGCACAAGCCAGCGGTCTAGAATTGACCCTCTACACCAAAACAGGAATGGGAGACGGACAACAAGCCAACAACCCATGGTTGCAGGAATTCCCAGACCCAATAACACGTGTTGCGTGGGACAACTACTTAACTGTTGCTGCTGCTGATGCATCTGCCTTAGGCTTGAAAAACGTCAATGTTGCAAACGGAGCATTAAATGGAAGTTACGCTAAAGTAACAGTAGGAGATAAAACCCTTACCCTACCGGTTGTCATTCAACCCGGTCAAGCAAAAGGTTCTGTAGGACTTGCACTTGGTTATGGAGAGCGCAAAGGGCTTCAAGACGAAATGCAAGTGGGGGTAAATGCGTATGCTTTCTACAATAACGCAAATACGGTTCAAGAAGTAAGCGTTAGCTTAGCTGATGGGTACCATGAGTTTGCATGTACGCAGTTGCACAATACCCTAATGGGGCGTGGAGATATCGTAAAAGAAACCACCCTTGAGGTATTTAATACAAAAGACAAAGCCTATTGGAATGCGATTCCTGTAGTGTCTAAAAACCATATTGAAGAACAAGTTACTTCCCCAGAAGTAGATATGTGGCAAGCCTTTGACCGTTCCATTGGTCATCACTTTAACCTTTCCATCGACCTGAACGCATGTACAGGTTGTGGGGCATGTGTTATCGCTTGTCATGCTGAAAACAACGTACCTGTTGTTGGGAAAGAAGAAGTGCGTAAATCACGCGACATGCACTGGTTGCGTATCGATCGTTACTACTCTTCTGACGACACTTTCGAAGGTGATGTAGAAACCAAAGAAAATATTGCTGGCTTAGGCGACTCATTGACCACATTTGGCCGTATGGAACAAGCCGCAGAAAATCCGCAGGTAACCTTCCAGCCAGTAATGTGCCAGCACTGTAACCACGCTCCTTGTGAGACCGTTTGTCCAGTAGCTGCATCTTCACACGGGCGTCAAGGTCAAAATCATATGGCCTACAACCGTTGTGTGGGAACACGTTACTGTGCAAACAACTGTCCTTACAAAGTTCGTCGTTTCAACTGGTTCTTGTACAACAAAAATGATGAGTTCGATTACCACATGAACAATGATCTTGGTCGCATGGTATTGAACCCAGATGTAGTTGTGCGTTCTCGTGGAGTAATGGAGAAATGTTCTATGTGTATTCAAATGACACAAAAAACAATTCTTGATGCTAAACTTGAAGGACGTGAAATTAAAGATGGTGAATTCCAAACAGCCTGTTCTGCAGCATGTACTAGTGGTGCCATGACGTTTGGAGACATCAATGACAAGGAAAGCAAAGTTTCCGAATTAAAAGAAAACGATCGTATGTATCACTTGTTAGAGCACGTAGGAACTAAACCTAACGTGATGTATCAAACAAAAGTGAGAAACGTATAATATAACTTAGAAAAAGCAATCGCATATGGCCTCGCATTACGAAGCACCGATTCGAAAACCCCTAGTAACTGGCGATAAATCGTATCACGATATTACCGTTGATGTTGCTGCCCCTGTAGAAGGAATTGCCAACCGCCAATGGTGGATCGTTTTTGGCATCGCACTAACCGCCTTCCTCTGGGGTCTTGGATGTATTATCTATACCATCTCAACCGGGATTGGAACATGGGGACTAAATAAAACCGTTGGTTGGGCATGGGACATCACCAACTTTGTTTGGTGGGTAGGTATCGGACACGCCGGAACCTTAATCTCTGCCGTATTATTATTATTCCGTCAAAAATGGCGCATGGCCATCAACCGTTCTGCGGAAGCCATGACAATTTTCTCGGTGATTCAAGCAGGTTTATTCCCAATTATTCACATGGGTCGCCCATGGTTAGCCTACTGGGTTCTTCCAATTCCAAACGGTTTTGGTTCACTTTGGGTGAACTTTAACTCTCCACTTCTTTGGGATGTATTCGCAATCTCAACCTATTTATCCGTATCACTTGTTTTCTGGTGGACGGGTCTTCTGCCTGATTTTGCGATGATTCGTGATCGTGCTGTGCGACCTTTCCAAAAGAAAATTTACTCATTATTGAGCTTTGGCTGGTCGGGAAGAGCGAAAGATTGGCAACGCTTTGAAGAGGTATCGCTAGTTCTTGCAGGATTGGCTACCCCTCTTGTACTTTCTGTACACACTATTGTATCTTTTGACTTTGCAACCTCGGTAATACCAGGATGGCACACAACGATCTTCCCACCCTATTTCGTTGCTGGAGCGATATTCTCTGGTTTTGCTATGGTAAACACCCTCTTAATTATCATGAGAAAGGTGTCAAATTTAGAAGACTATATCACCATACAACACATTGAATTAATGAACATAGTCATTATGATTACAGGTTCAATTGTTGGTGTGGCTTATATAACTGAGCTATTTATTGCATGGTATTCTGGTGTGGAGTACGAACAGTACGCCTTCCTTAACCGCGCAACAGGACCTTACTGGTGGGCGTATTGGGCCATGATGACCTGTAATGTATTTTCACCACAGTTCATGTGGTTTAAAAAACTTAGAACAAGCATAATGTTCTCCTTTATCATTTCAATTGTAGTAAATGTCGGAATGTGGTTTGAGCGTTTTGTAATCATTGTGACTTCATTGCACCGCGATTACCTACCCTCTTCTTGGACAATGTTCTCACCAACTTTTGTAGATATTGGAATCTTCATAGGAACCATTGGCTTCTTCTTTGTCCTTTTCCTTTTGTATGCAAGAACCTTCCCAGTAATTGCACAGGCAGAGGTGAAAACCATTTTGAAATCTTCTGGAGAGAATTATAAAAAATTAAGAGACGGAAATGAGTAATCAAGTAATCCACGCATTATACGATGACGATGACACGCTATTAAGCGCAGTCAAAGAAGTACGTGCAAACAAGCACCACATCGAAGAAGTTTATACGCCTTTCCCTGTTCACGGTCTAGATAAAGCCATGGGATTAAATGAAACGCGAATTGCTATCATGGCCTTTATATACGGTTGCATTGGTTTTACTGTAGCCGTTACCATGATCAACTACATTATGATTGTAGATTGGCCACAAAATATTGGAGGAAAACCAAGCTTTAGCTTTTTAGAAAACATGCCTGCCTTCGTTCCAGTTATGTTTGAAATGACGGTTTTCTTTGCGGCGCACTTAATGGTAATTACCTTCTACTTGCGTAGTCGTCTTTGGCCATTTAAAGAAGCTGAAAATCCAAATCCATTAACAACTGATGATATGTTCTTGATGGAGGTGGAACTTCACGATAATGAAAAGGAGTTAACTGCCTTATTGAAAAAAACAGGAGCTGTAGAAATCAGCATCCCAGAAAACACGGAAGAATAATGAAACAACTGCTTAGCTTATCATTTAGTATCGTTGTGGCCCTCGGACTTGGAGCATGCCAAGACCCTTCAAAACCCAACTATCAATACTTCCCCAACATGTATGAGCCTGTGGGTTATGAAACCTATGCAGACTCCGACGCATTTGCCAACGGAATAGAAGCACAACTACCAGCAGAGGGTTCAATTGCACGTGGCTGGCAACCCTATGAATATCCTGACACGAATGAAGGGTATGAGGCTGCCAAAGCTGAACTAATTTCACCTATTGCAACGACCCCAGACAACCTTGCAGAAGGGAAAGAACTGTATGGTCTTTACTGCGCAGTATGTCACGGAAATAAAGGTGACGGACAAGGGATCCTTATGACCCGCGAAAAATTCTTGGGAGTACCTAGTTACGCTGATCGTGAAATTACAGAAGGTAGTATTTACCATGTTTTAATGTATGGTAAAAACGCCATGGGATCGCACGCAGGTCAAGTTAATGCAACAGAACGCTGGCAAATTGCACAGCACGTTATGGAACTGAGAAGCTCACTTCTTAAATAATATAAAAGGTTTATGTACACGTTTTCAAATAAACTCAGAAATTTAGCCTTTACCTTTATGGTGATTGGATTAGCCGGTCTAGTCTATGGTTTTCTAAGCGCACCAAAAACAATTGAAGAAGCCAAAGCCATGGTTGCTGCATCACATCACGACGCAGGTCACGGTGAAGATCACGCAACAACTACTACCCATGCTGATGAAGCCGCACATGGAAGCGAGCACGGAGCTGCTGGCCATGCAGAAGAAGGGCACGACGCTTCACACGACGAACATGTGTTCCACCAATTGCAGAATAAGCCGTGGGCCGCACTCTATGTGGCTGCGTTTTTCTTCTTTATGATATCACTCGGGGTATTGGCCTTTTATGCCATAAACCGTGCAGCACAAGCCGGTTGGTCACCAGTACTCTTTAGAGTAATGGAAGGAATTACCGCCTACCTTTTACCTGGTGGAATAATTGTAGTAATAATACTCGCACTTTCAGGTTTCCACTTGAATCACCTATTCATTTGGATGGACCCAGAAGTAGTGGCGCATGACAAACTTATTGCCGGTAAAGTAGGTTTCTTAAATGTACCTTTCTTTCTAGGGCGAGCAGTGTTTTTCCTTGCAGGATGGACCCTATACCGTTTCATTTCTAGAAAATATTCACTGGCACAAGACGAGGCTGGGGATGACAGCAACCACGTAAAAAACTTCCGTTGGTCTGCAGGTTTCCTAGTTTTCTTTATCGTAACAGAGTCAATTATGTCGTGGGATTGGATTATGTCCATCGACCCACACTGGTTTAGTACACTTTTCGGATGGTATGTTTTTGCCAGCATGTTTGTAACAGGAATAACAGTAATTGCATTAATCTCAATTTACCTAAAATCAAAAGGATATTTAGAATTTGTAAATGATTCACACATTCATGATCTCGGTAAATTCATGTTTGGAGTTAGTGTTTTCTGGACCTATTTATGGTTCTCTCAATTCATGTTAATTTGGTATTCAAATATTCCTGAAGAAGTAACCTATTTCATCACACGTATAGAAGATTACAATCTACCCTTCTTTGGTATGATTGCTATGAACTTCCTATTTCCATTATTAATCTTAATGAACAGCGATTATAAACGCACCAATTACTTTGTAGTAATGGCGGGAATTGTGATTGTTTTAGGACACTACCTAGATGTATTCAATATGATTATGCCATCTGCAGTTGGTGATCAATGGTTCATAGGAATTCCTGAAGTTGGAGGATTTTTATTCTTCTTAGGATTATTCATTTTTATTGTATTTACAGCCTTAACGAAAGCTCCCCTACTGGCAAAAGGAGATCCATATATGGGTGAGAGTGAACGTTTTCATTATTAAAATAATTAGTAGAGATAGATGACGACTATATTAACCCTTACGGTACTTGTTTTAATCGGAATTTCCATCTGGCAAATTTCCAAGATGTTTGAATTATCTCAAACCAACCGTAACACCACAGAAGTTGCCAACGACCAAGACAACAATACCCAAGGTAAATTGATGTTTGCTTTCTTAGCGTTCATTTACATATTAACCCTGTATTCATTCTACGCTTGGGGCGATGTTTTACTCCCCGAGGCAGCATCAGAACACGGTAGCGATTATGATAACCTAATGTGGATATCCTTTGCATTGATATTTTTTGTGCAAACCATCACACAAGCCTTACTCCATTACTTTGCTTACAAGTATCGTGGTGAAAAAGGCAAAAAAGCCCTCTTCTATGCCGATAATGACCGTTTAGAAGCCATTTGGACCATTATACCAGTAATCACACTTGCTGGATTAATCTTGTACGGATTATACACTTGGACCAACATTATGGCGGTAGAAGAAAACGAAGATGCCCTTGTGGTAGAACTCTATGCACAGCAATTTAACTGGAAAGCCCGTTATGCTGGTCAGGACGGTGTGCTAGGAGATGCTAACGTGCGTTTCCTTCAAGATTTTGATGGTAAAAACCTTGTCGGTATTGATGCTACAGATCCCAACGGATTAGACGATGTAGTAGTTCAAGAATTACATTTGCCTGTTGGTCGTGAAGTTATTTTCAAAATGCGTTCACAAGACGTATTACACTCGGCCTACATGCCTCACTTTAGAGCACAAATGAACTGTGTTCCTGGGATGATTACTGAATTTGCATTTACACCGATTACGACTACGGAAGAAATGCGTCAGAACCCAGACATGATTGCCAAAGTGAAAAAAATCAATAAAATTCGTCAAGAAAACAGCAAAGAATTGGTTGCAAATGGTGAAGAAGCCCTAGAACCTTATATCTTTGATTATGTTTTGTTGTGTAACAAAATTTGTGGAGCGTCTCACTACAACATGCAAATGAAAATTGTAGTAGAGACCGAGGAGGAGTATGAACAGTGGATGACACAGCAGCAAACCTTTGCACAAGTCATTCAGTAATTAAAAAAAAGAAAAAGAGTATGTCAGCAGTAGCGCACGCACATGTAGAAGAGCACGAGCATCATCACAAAGAAACGTTCATGACGAAGTACATCTTCAGTCAGGACCACAAGATGATTGCAAAGCAGTATTTAATTACTGGTTTATTCATGGGAATTATTGGTATTGCCATGTCCCTTTTATTTAGAATTCAATTGGCTTGGCCAGAACAGTCTTTCGCAATATTTGATGTATTGTTAGGAAAATGGGCACCAGAAGGTGTTATGGATCCTAACGTTTACCTAGCATTAGTGACTATACACGGAACCATTATGGTATTCTTTGTATTGACTGCAGGATTGAGTGGTACGTTTAGTAACCTCTTAATTCCATTGCAAATTGGAGCCCGTGATATGGCTTCAGGTTTACTTAACATGATTTCTTTTTGGCTGTTCTTTTTGTCTTCAGCCATCATGGTAGCCTCATTATTTGTTGAAGCAGGACCAGCCGCTGCGGGTTGGACCATTTATCCACCCCTTTCTGCGTTACCACAAGCCCAACCAGGTTCAGGAATGGGAATGACCTTATGGTTAGTCTCAATGGCTATATTTATTGCCTCTTCCCTTTTAGGGTCATTGAACTATATAGTAACAGTATTGAACCTACGCACCAAAGGGATGACGATGTCACGTTTACCGTTGACCATCTGGGCTTTCTTTGTAACCGCTATTATTGGGGTAGTTTCTTTCCCAGTACTGTTATCTGCAGCGTTACTTTTAATCATGGACAGAAGCTTTGGAACATCCTTCTTCCTATCCGATATTTTTATCCAAGGAGAAGTGTTACACTACCAAGGCGGATCTCCAGTACTCTATGAGCACTTATTCTGGTTCTTAGGACACCCAGAGGTATATATTGTATTACTACCTGCTTTAGGGATTACATCAGAAATTATTGCAACAAATGCACGTAAACCTATCTTTGGTTACCGTGCTATGGTAGCCTCTATATTAGCGATTGCTTTCCTTTCTACCATTGTTTGGGGGCATCATATGTTTATCTCGGGGATGAATCCATTTTTAGGGTCGGTATTTACATTTACTACCCTTTTAATTGCAATCCCATCGGCAGTAAAAGCATTCAACTACATAACCACCCTCTGGAAGGGGAACCTTCAATTAAATCCAGCCATGCTATTTTCAATTGGTTTGGTTTCAACATTTATTTCGGGAGGTTTAACAGGAATTATTCTAGGGGACAGTACCTTAGATATTAACGTTCACGACACCTATTTCGTTGTTGCACACTTCCATTTGGTAATGGGAATCTCTGCCCTTTACGGATTATTTGCAGGAGTCTACCATTGGTTCCCTAAAATGTTCGGAAGAATGATGAACAAGAACATGGGATACGTTCACTTTTGGGTAACTGCTGTATGTGCTTACGGAGTATTCTTCCCAATGCACTTTATTGGAATGGCTGGTTTACCAAGACGTTACTACACAAACACAGCTTTCCCATATTTTGATGACATTGCAGACATCAATGTAGTAATATCCATCTTTGCCTTTACTGCAGGTGCGGCACAGTTGGTATTCCTTTACAACTTTATCTCCAGTATTTTCTACGGAAAGAAAGCTGAGCAAAACCCATGGAAATCTAACACTTTAGAATGGACAGCCCCTGTTGAGCACATGCATGGGAACTGGCCAGGTGAAATTCCACACGTACACCGTTGGGCTTATGATTATTCAAAGCCAGGTCAAGAAGAAGATTGGGTATCTCAAATTGTTCCGCTCAAAGAAGGAGAAGAAGAGTTACAACATTAACTTCAAGAAATTTGATACAAGAGAAGAGGCCTTTGGGCCTCTTTTTTGTTTGCATCGGCTATATTTGTAATGATGAACGAACATTTGGATCCAACCAACGCCCATTATTCTCCCGAAGAACAAGACATTGATCGCGCCCTAAGGCCTTTGAGTTTCGATGATTTTGCTGGTCAGGAGGGAATACTTGAAAACTTAAAAGTATTTGTAGCAGCTGCAAATCAACGCGAGGAAGCCTTGGATCATACCCTCTTTCATGGTCCTCCCGGTTTAGGGAAAACTACCCTCGCCCATATATTAGCCAACGAACTAGAAGTAGGTATAAAAATGACCTCTGGACCAGTACTTGATAAACCCGGAGACCTTGCGGGTTTGCTAACAAATTTGGAGCCTAGAGACATACTTTTCATTGATGAGATCCATCGTTTAAGTCCTATAGTAGAAGAATATCTGTATTCAGCAATGGAGGACTATAAAATTGATATAATGATTGAATCTGGTCCAAACGCAAGAACAGTTCAAATCACACTAAATCCCTTTACTCTGGTAGGAGCAACAACGCGCTCAGGCTTACTCACAGCTCCCATGCGCGCTCGTTTTGGTATCAGTAGCCGATTACAATATTATTCTACAGAGTTACTCTCCACTATCATTGAACGTAGTGCGCAAATTTTAAACGTTCCCATTGATAATGATGCTGCTATAGAAATCGCAGGCCGCAGTCGAGGTACCCCACGAATAGCCAATGGTCTTTTACGTCGTATTCGCGATTTTGCTCAAATTAAAGGAAACGGTAGAATAGATTTAGAAATCACCAAATTTGGGTTAAACGCACTGCAGGTTGATGCACATGGTTTAGATGAAATGGACAATAAAATTCTAACCACCCTGATTGACAAATTCAAAGGGGGTCCTGTGGGTATAACAACCTTGGCAACTGCAGTATCAGAAAATGGCGAAACAATTGAAGAAGTATACGAACCCTTTCTCATTCAACAAGGATTTATTGTTCGTACCCCGAGAGGAAGAGAAGTTACAGAGCTAGCCTACAAGCATCTTGGCCGAATTAAAGGAAATCAAGGCGGATTATTTTAAGCTTCCATAAAGAAATGAAGCAAAAGGAGGCCTATTCAAAATTCATTAAAGAAGAAGCAAAAGTATTAGGTTTTCTGTCTTGTGGAATAGCTAAAGCAGGATTTTTAGAAGAAGAAGCCCCACGACTAGAGCAATGGTTGCGTGAAGGTAGACAAGGTGAAATGCGCTACATGGAGCATCATTTTGACAAACGCCTAGACCCTACCAAACTTGTACCCGGTGCAAAAAGTGTTGTTTCCCTTCTATTAAACTATCACACAGATAACGTACAATCTGATTCTTCTGCACCAAAAATTTCAAGCTATGCCTTTGGTCAGGACTACCATAGCGTCATAAAAGAGAAACTCTATGAACTATTAAGTAGAATACGTGAGCACATTGGAGAGGTAGAGGGTCGTGTATTTGTAGATTCTGCTCCAGTTATGGACAAGGCATGGGCAGCCAAAGCTGGCTTAGGCTGGGTAGGGAAAAACACCAATCTAATTGCCAAGCAAGTAGGTTCTTTCTTTTTCATTGCCGAAATGATTCTCGATCTCGACCTTGCGTATGATCTTCCTGTTGCTGATCACTGCGGTTCGTGTACTGCATGTATTGATGCTTGCCCAACCGAAGCACTTACCGCACCCTATGAAATTGATGCGAGCAAATGCATTTCTTACGCCACCATTGAATTGAAAAATGCCATTCCAGATCATTTTAAAGGTAAAATGGATGGATGGATGTTTGGTTGTGATGTGTGTCAAACCGTTTGTCCTTGGAATCGTTTTTCAACACCCCACAGTGAACCCGCATTTCATCCTAACCAAGAGCTATTAGAACTTAAAAAAAGTGACTGGGAAGAACTAACAGAAGAAACTTTTAAACGGGTTTTTAAAAAATCTGCGGTGAAACGAACCAAGTATTCTGGTTTAACCAGAAATATTCGTTTTTTGAATCAATAAAATCAGGTTGAATTTCGAATAATCAAATCAGTTTCTAACTCAACAATTTGCTTTTCGGCGATCACACCCTTTTTGATATTTTGTAATTCAGTATAAAATAGTTCAAAAGCTTTTTTGCCCATTAACTCACCGGGTTGATTAATAGTACTTAAGCCAGGAGTAATTAAATTGGCGATTTTCCAATTGCTGAACCCCATCACAGCAATTTGATTTGGGATTTCAATCTTTTGCTCATTAAGGTATTTAATCGCTCCAATAGCAGGCATATCAGCAACTGCAAATATTGCATCAATTTCAGGGTGTTCCTCAACAATAGATTGAGTGTAAGCATACCCCTCGTCACTAGAAATGTCATCACAGCGAAACACCCATTCTTTTCGATATTCGATGCCGTAATGATCAAGGGCTTTCCGGTAGCCTAAAAAGCGATCAATAGAATTTTGGGGTAAAAGTGGCCCTCGAAAATGAGCGATATTTTTCTTGCCTTGTTTGATTAAATGTTCAACAGCTGCAAAAGCCGCATTTTGATCATTAATAATAACACTCGAACAATTACTAAGCTTAGAGTACTTATCAAAAAAGACCAAAGGAATATTTTGCTTTGTTATTTTATTGATGTGTTCAAGATCATGCGTAGAATCGGCTATAGACATGAGAATACCATCTACATTTTGTCGTAGTAATCGATCAACTTGCTTCTGTTCTAATTCATAAGATTCCTCTGAATTTAAAACAATCACCATGTAGCTGTGTTCTTCTGCAGCCTTCATAATTCCTTTGAGCACGTTGCTAAAGAAATAATGATTTAAACGCGGAATGATTACCCCAATAATTTTTGATTCTTGTGTGCGTAAAAAAGCAGCGTATGCGTTAGGTGTAAAGTTGACTTCTTCGGCATATGCCCTTACCCTTTCTTTTGTCTTAGCACTTACATCAGGGTAATCTTTTAAAGCCTTAGATACAGTAGTTATTGAAAGGTTTAAGGTTTTAGCAATGTCTTTCAGCGTCAGGTTACTCATACTCCATTTTGGTGTAAAATTAAAGAAGAATTTTTCAACACGAAAACGATTTCGAAAGAAACTGTTAAAAATTTTAACATTTACTCACTGTATATATATATCATTAAACTATTTTAGAGGCTGTAGGAATTACAATCAACTCAATTAATTTAAACAAACAAGAATGAAAACAATTCAATTCAAGGCATTCCTGTCTGCGCTACTTTTTGTAGTAAGTATGGGAGTGTATGCTCAATCAGTATCAGGTACTGTGTCGAGTGAAGATGGACCCCTTCCTGGGGCGACTGTTGTTGTTAAAGGTACCAGCAATGGTACAACAACCGACTTTGACGGAAACTTTAGTATCTCAGCTGGCGCTGACGATGTTTTAGTCGTTTCTTTCGTTGGTTTCGCAACACAGGAAGTTGCTGTTGGTGGCCAAGACCAAATTGCAGTTACTTTAGCAGCCGACAATGAGCTAGAAGAAGTAGTTGTAACAGGATATGGATCACAACGCTCAAAAGAAATTACCTCTGCAGTAGTAAAGGTAGACCAAGAAGAGTTTAACCGTGGTACCATTAACAACGCCAACCAACTATTACAAGGTAAAGTTGCTGGACTTTCTATCTACAACAGAGGTGGAGATCCAAACTCTGCAGGTGTTGTTCGTTTACGTGGTATCTCAACTGTAGGAGCAAACGTTTCTCCTTTAGTAGTTGTAGACGGTATCATTGGTGCATCTTTAGACAACGTTGACCCTGCTGATATTGAGAGCATCAACGTATTGAAAGATGGATCTGCTGCTGCGATCTACGGTTCACGTGGTTCTGCTGGGGTAATCTTAGTAACAACTAAGCGTGGTGCATCAGGAAAAGCACAGTTTGAGTACAACGGTCAATTTGCGATGTCAACCATTGCAGATACGATTGAAGTACTTACAGCAGATCAGTTCACTAGCGGAAACTTTGGTTTACAAGGATTTGATGCTCAAAACGATACTGACTGGCTAGACGCTGTATCGCGTAACGCTAACTCAAAAATCCACAACTTCTCAGTAGCGGGTGGTGAAGGTAACACTACTTACCGTTTATCTGCTAACTTACGTGAAGTAGAAGGAGTTATGCTGAGTTCTGGTTTCGATCAGTTCAACACTCGTGCAAGCATCCAAACCACTGCATTAAACGACAAGTTACGCGTGTCATTCAACACGTCTTATACTAAGCGTGAGCAGCAAAATGGTTTCAACGAAGCCTTCCGTTATGCATTGCTTTATAACCCATCTGCACCAGTATTCGCCGCAGACGCTCCATCTGAGCTTTCTGTAAGTGAAACCCTTTATGGAGGATACTTTGAAGCAGAAGGATTATTTGATAGCTTCAACCCAGTATCTATCTTGATGCAGAACATCAACGAAGGAGAGCGTACTGAGTTTAACTATGGTTTAAACTTAGACTATGACTTTACAGAGAACTTCTCTGCTACAGTAAACATTGCAAACCAATCTTCATCTTATTCTAACCGTGAGTACTATGCACCAACTTCTTTATTTAGAGGGAATGCAACTAGCCCGGTTCGTAAAGGGGAGGCACGTTTCTTTGACAACAAGAACGAATTCAAACTATACGAAGTTTACGGACGTTACAACAATGAGTTTGGTAATGTTAACTTAGCTGTTACAGGAGGTTACTCTTATCAACAGAACAACTACTCTGACAAGTTCTTCTCTCTTGGAGATTTCCCATCCAATGGGTTTAACTTCTTAAACGCAATTGAGACATCACAGGATTTACAGAATGCTGGATTTATCTCTGCTAACTCTAACGCTTCTCCAGACGAGAAAATTATCGCGATGTTTGGACGTGCAAACGTTACAATTGATGATGCGATCTTTATCAACGCTTCGATTCGTCGCGAAGGTTCTACTAAATTGGGAGAGAACAACCAGTGGGGTATCTTCCCATCATTTGGTTTAGGAGTTGACTTAAACAAGTACTTAAATGTAGGTGCTGATAAGTTAAAATTCCGTGTTGGATACGGGGTAACTGGAGCCCTTCCAGGTCAATCAGGTTTAACCCAAGATGTTTACAACATCAGCAGCGATGCATTGGGTAACTTTAACTCTACACCTGCACGTGCTGGAAACCCAGACTTAAAGTGGGAAGAGAAAGCTGAGACAAACATTGGAATTGAGTACCGTAAAGGAAAGTTAGATGTAACGTTAGATTACTATACACGTGACATCAAAGACTTTATCTTAAACGTACCTGCTGATGTAGCTGTTACAGGTTTCCCATCGATTACAACCAATGCTGGTAGCTTAGAGACGAGCGGTATCGAATTAGCGGTAAATTATGACGTGATTAGCAACGACGATACGTCTTATACTACAGGAATCGTATTGTCAAACAACCAATCAAAATTAACAGAGTACATCTTTGACGGTTTAACTACACGTGCGAACCTAGGTGCTCCAGGACAAAACTCAACCAACTTGATTAAAGTAAGAGTGGGTGATCCTATTGGAGACATTTGGGGACCAGTATATGCTGGAACAGTTTCAAATGGTACACAAGACCTAGTTGACGTAAATGGTGACGGTCAATTAGTAACTGGAGGAGACCAAGGTCAGAACCCAGATGCTGATTTTGAAGTACTAGGTAACGGTATTCCTGATCTAGAATTAGGATGGAGCAACAACATCACCATTGGTGACTGGAACATCAACGCGTTCTTCCGTGGTGCCTTTGGTCACAGCTTAGTGAACTCATTCCGTGCGTTCTACGAGCCACGTGTTGCGACACAAGGATCGTATAACTTGGTGAACACGTCATTGGCGATCAATGACTTGGCACAACCACAGTTTAGTTCATTATATGTTGAGAAAGCAGACTTTATCAAACTTGATAACTTAACTGTATCTAGAAAAATTGATACCAACATCTCAGGTATTGATGCGTTGACACTCTCATTGTCTGGTCAGAACCTATTTGTAATCTCTGATTATACAGGAACAGATCCAGAGCCTGCACTAGTTGACTCAGGAGCAGGAGCGAATGGAGATCCAACATCTGGATCAGATGTATTAGCACCTGGTATAGACCGAAGAAACAACTACTTCTTCTCTAGAACCTTTACACTTGGTGTAAATATTAAATTTTAATGAATAAAGAGTATTGAATATGAAAAGTTTAAAAACACTATCATTGATCTTAGGGACATGTGTAGCCTTCTACTCATGTACAGATCTTGAAGAAGAATTAGCTGGAGAATTTACCGAAAGCTATTCTGAAGCCAATCCTGCTGCACCTTTCTTAAATGCAGGTTCAGGAGGAGGAGGAGGAGACCTTTTAGGTGGGCCTTACTCAAAACTACGTGACGGTTCTGCTGGTCACTTTGGACACTTCTCTGCACAAACCTTACCTTCTGATGAAGCTTGGATTGCAACAAAAGGAGGGGACTGGTATGATGGAGGAATCCTAATTGATTTACATAAGCACAACTTCCTTGCAAACAACGGTATCATTGGTAATACGTGGAACCAGATGTATGGAGGGATTAACGCAGTAAATGACGCTTTACCATCAGCTGATGCTGACGGGACAAAGCAATTGCGTACGGTACGTGCATTTTTCTACTACAGATTATTAGACCTTTACGGACGTGTAAAAATCATCACCCAATCTGGTGTTGATGCAGCTCAATCTTCACGTGCAGATGTATTTGCATTTGTTGAGACAGAATTGCTAGACGTATTAGGGTTGACCCGTGCACAAGTATTGGCTGGTACAGCTCCAACCGGATTTGGTCCAGATAACAATGCATATCGTGCAAATGAATATGCTGCACTTGGTCTATTGGCTAAGTTGTACTTAAATGCTGAGGTGTACACAGGTACTGCTATGTATGCAGAAGCTGCTGCTGCTGCTGATCACGTAATTGAAAACGGAACGCAATACCGTTTAGCTACTGCGTCTTATTCTGGTAATACAGGAGGATACGGTACTGCTTATTCTGTGACTAACTTGGGTCGTTTAAACTCTAACCAAGTTTCTCGTGAAGAAGGAAACATCTACACTTATGATAACCTTGAAGGGTATGCAGCAATCTTTGCAGCAAACAACGAAGGGAATCCAGAATTTATCTGGAGTATCGAGTATGATGAAGTAAACGCTGGAGGAATGAACTTCGCAAAAATGACCTTACACTACGGTTCTCAGTTCACTTGGAACTTTGAAGCGCAGCCTTGGAATGGTTATGCGACACTTTCAGATTTCTATAATGATTATAGCGCTGGCGACCGTCGTCAAGAAAACAACCACATTGCAGGTATCCAAAAAACTTTCAACGGTGGTATCGTTCGTGACTACGCTAAAGAGCCAGAAGATTCAGATTCTGCTCTAGACTTTACTCCTTCTAACACAGGTGGTATCTTCCCTAACGGTTTACGTCAGGCGGGAGCTCGTTTAGGAAAATTCAGTATGAAGCAATTTGGTCGTCCAGATATGGACAACGACTATCCAATCATCCGTTTAGGGGAAATGTTCCTTATCCGTGCTGAAGGAAGAGCTCGTGCTGCTGGAAACTGGAGCTTAGCGCTTCCTGATGTGAATATCATCCGTGCGCGTTCTGGAGCTGCTGCATTAACGTCTATCGATGCAGACGGATTCTTAGCTGAAAGAGGACGTGAAATGTTCCAAGAGTCTACACGCCGTGCCGATCAAATTCGTTTTGATCGTTACGTTGCTGGATCTGATTCTGGAAAAGGAACTACCAATTCACCAGCCTTCAAAAACGTAATGCCTATCCCACTAGATGCAATCAATGCTTCTGGAGGAACATTAACGCAGAACCAAGGCTACTAAGCCAAACGTTTATAAAACAAGAAAAGGTTACACCAATGGTGTAACCTTTTTTTATTACATTCAGTCAAATTTTTTTCGTTGATAAAAAAAGCATCTTTCTTACTGTATTTCTTCCTCATTTTGAGTTGTACAAAATCAGAGGATAGCCTATTTACAGCCATTCCGGCAGCTAGTTCAGGTATTGACTTTAACAATGCGCTAAGCTATACAGAAGAGTTTAATCCCTATACCTATAGAAACTTCTACAATGGTGGGGGAGTTGCCTTAGGTGATATTAACAACGACGGTTTAATTGATATTTTCTTTAGCGGGAACATAGTAGAAAACAAACTCTACTTAAACCTAGGTAACTTTAAGTTCAAAGACATTACCGCAGAAGCAGGAGTTGCTTGTACAGACGTTTGGTCTGCTGGAGCAACATTTGTAGACATTAACCACGATGGTTATTTAGACCTTTACGTGTGTAAATCTGGAAAACCCGAGGGAGAACGCCGCTATAATGAACTATTCATAAATAATAAAGACCTTACATTTTCAGAGCAATCTAAGGCGTATGGTTTAGATATTACAGGTCTCTCTGTACACGCAGCATTTTTTGACGCAGATCGCGATGGCGATTTAGACGCCTATTTACTAAACAACTCCATACGTTCGGTAGGAGGCTATGACCTTATTGAAGGCCAACGCGACATACCAGATCCCAATGACAATGGGAATAAATACCTTGAGAATACCGGAAGCCATTTTGTAGACAGCAGTAAAAAAGCAGGGATATATACCAGCGCAATAGGCTTTGGCTTAGGGATCACCCTCAGTGACTTTAACAATGACCATTGGCCAGATCTTTTTATTTCTAACGATTTTTTTGAGCGCGACTATTATTACCTAAACAACACAAAAGGCGGTTTTGAAGAACAGGGAGAAACCATCTTTTCTTCCCTTTCCATGGGCTCTATGGGAGCAGATGCCGCCGACCTTGACAATGATTTACGTCCAGACCTAGTAGTCACAGAAATGCTCCCCCAATCCCTCTCCCGAAAAAAAACAAAAGCTACCTACGAGTCGTGGGATAAATATCAACTTGCAGTAAAAAAGGGCTATGCGCACCAATTCCCGCGGAATGCAGTACAGCGCAATACCAAAAACGGATTTTTTGAAGTGAGCCGTATGAGTGAACTTGCAGGAACAGAATGGAGTTGGGCTTCCCTACTGTTTGATATGGATAATGATGGGTTAAAAGACATCTTTATCTCTAACGGGATATACAAAGACCTCCTCGACAGAGATTATTTGGCTTTTATGGCCAATGAAACCAACATTCGTTCCATGATCCAAGAAGGGAACGATGTAATTACCAAACTAATTGATGCCATGCCCTCACAGGCAGTACCAAACCAAGCCTTTAGAAACCAAGGCGATTTTGGCTTTACATCTGCCAATACAGCTTGGGGTTTTGAACAACCTACCTTTAGTAATGGAAGCGCTTATGGCGATTTAGACAACGATGGCGATTTAGATTTGGTCATCAATAACGTAAACATGCCCGCTTTGGTTTATCGTAACAATAGTGATACTTTAACCCATCGCAGCTTACAAATACGACCTAAAGCAGAAGGCAAAAACACCTCACAAATTGGAACAAAAGCCATTGCCTATGCACAAGGAATAGCTCCAGTTATAAGTGAACTATATCCTTCTAAAGGATTTGAATCCTCTGTTCCACATCGTTTACACTTCGGTCTTGGCAACACCAAAACAGTAGACAGCCTAGACGTCTTTTGGCCCGATGGCACAAAAGAAACCTTTTACAACCTAGCAACCAACCAATTAATTACCCTCACTCCAACAGAAAAACGTGTACCCAGTACCGCCACAGTAAAGCAAGAGGAAAAAGCCATAGAACTAGCAGCCCTAACCCATAAAGAAAATACATTTATAGACTTTAATCGTGACCGATTATTACCCATAATGTGTAGTAATCGTGGGCCAGCACTAGCCGTGGCTGATATTAACCAAGACGGTGAAGATGATATATTTCTTGGAGGTGGAAAAAACCAAACCAATCAATTACTATTGAGTGGGGAAATAAAACCAAGAAATAACTACTTCGATGCACAACAAAAATCAGAAGCTGTAAAAGCCCAATTTTTTGATGCAGACCAAGATGGTGACCTTGATTTGTGGGTGGCCAATGGCGGGAGGGCATACACCCCATATAGCCAAGAACTAAACGATCATTACTACGAAAATGTTAAAGGAGAATTGATCTACCGTCCAGAAGCAAATCCCTTTCCACGTGCAATATCTTCAGGCGCACTGGCCATAGGCGATATAGATAAAGATGGATATCCGGATGTTTTTGTGGGAGAATACCTAAAAAACCTTGATTTTGGTTTACCTGGCGATGGCTTCTTGTTTAAAGGAAATGGGACAAAGTTTACCCTAGAACAAGAAGAAGACTTTAGAAATTTAGGAATGATTACCGATGCCCAATTTGCCGATTTGAACCAAGACGGATGGCTCGATCTTATTCTACTGGGTGACTGGATGGGAATTGTTACCTACATTAACAATCAGGGTAAATTAATCCCCCAAAAACTACCGGGGCTTGAAAATAGCCGAGGGAATTGGAACAGTATTCGTGTGGCTGATTTAAACGGAGATGGCTTTCCTGAAGTCCTTGCGGGAAACATGGGACAGAATAACTTTTTTGAACCGGGCATGCGTCTTTATATTGCAGATTTTGACCGTAACGGATACCTCGATCAGATTACAACCTTTAAGCGAGGAGAAAAATATTACCCCATACTCGACAAAGACGAACTAATTGCACAACTTCCAAGTGTAAAAAAGCAGATACTTTATTACAAAGATTACGCTAAGATGAGCATAGAAGATCTTTTTGATTCCCAACAACTAGCGAAAGCATTGATCTATGAAATAGATCGTTTAGAAACAACCGTATTCTTGAATAAAAATGGAAGTTTTACCCCAATGGATTTGCCGCAAGAAGCACAGTACACCTCTATCTACAGTATGCGAGAAAGTGACATCAATCAAGATGGTATTACAGATATCGTACTAGGAGGAAATCAATACAAAATAAAACCACAATTTGGGCGACAAGACGCATCAAAAGGAGGGGTAATATATGGTGAAAAAATTGATGGGGAATATCGTTTAAACACATTTAAACACCTCAATATAGAAGGTCAAATCCGTGACATTTCTACCCTAAACAATAGCAATAAAAAAGGACTTATCTTTGCACGAAACAATGAACCCATAATCTATTTTGAGAATGAATAAACTAATCTATTTGGGGCTTATACTCCTGTGTATAGCAGCCTGTGAAACATCGCCCTATAAACGATTAAAAGAGAAAGAACTTGCAAGAGGAATTACAATAGACTCCATGCCCTTTGGATTAAAACTAGGCGATTCAAAAAAAGATTTTTATGCCAAGTGCTGGGAACTAAATAAGACAGGTGAAATCATGGCAGGGCCAGGGAATGAATTTGCGCGTCATTATTTAGAGCCAAAAGAAGAAAATGGAAAGCGCATAGACATGCTCTTTTATGGGATATTCGATGAAGAAGATAAAATGACCGGTTTTAGAATGCGATTTTCGTACACCGGTTGGTCCCCATGGGCGGAAGGATATCAAGCCGACGACCTAAAAGAAGCCATTGAGGACACCCTAGTTAAGTGGTATCCAGGAAACGATTTTATGGATGTAGACTTAAAAATAGACGACATGTTTGCCTCCTATAAAATTGAAGGAAACTTAGAATTTAAACTCATCAAAATTGACGATCGCCAAATTGCCGTTCGCATTGAAGATATAACCGCTCCATAATTATGAAAAAGCTACTGGGAGGCCTCCTTATCGGACTACTCATCGCTTGTTCCGATGCCAACAACAAATCACAATTTGAACTAAAAGAAAATGCTCAAATTGGAATTGCCTTTGAAAATAATCTAAGCTATTCTGATGATTTCAATGTTTATAAGTATCGTAACTATTACAACGGAGGAGGAGTAGCATTGGGAGACATTAATAACGATGGTTGGGTTGATGTATACTTTACTGCAAACCAAAGTGAGAATAAACTTTATCTAAACCAAGGTGACTTTACCTTTAAAGACATTACAGCTACAGCAGGAGTTGCAGGGCAACGTGCATGGTCTACAGGGGTTGCTATGGTAGACATTAATGCCGACGGTTGGTTGGACATTTATGTTTGTAACTCTGGAGACATTGCCGGAGATAAAAAGGAAAACGAACTATTCATTAACCAAGGAAATGGAACCTTTGTAGAAAGTGCAGAAGACTACAACCTTGCAGACAAAGGCTTTTCTACCCACGCTACCTTTTTTGATTATGATAAAGATGGTGATCTAGATGTATATATCTTAAACAACTCCTATCAAGCCATTGGGAGCTTTGATTTACGTCGTAACGAACGCCCAAAACGCGACCTCCTTGGGGGGGATAAACTAATGGAAAACCGCGATGGAAAATTTTACGACGTTAGTGAAGAAGCAGGAATTTACGGAAGTGTTATTGGTTTTGGTCTAGGGGTAACCGTAGGAGACATTAATCGTGATGGTTGGGATGATCTATTTATTTCGAACGACTTTTTTGAGCGTGACTACCTCTACATAAATCAACAAGACGGAACCTTTAAAGAAGTACTCCCAGAACAAATGCGCTCCATTAGTGGAGCCTCAATGGGGGCTGACTTAGCCGATCTCGATAACGACGGTTTCCACGATCTTTTTGTAACCGAAATGTTGCCCAGCAACTATAATCGTCTAAAAACCGTAACCACCTTCGAAGATTGGAATAAATACCAATACAACGTTAAAAACGGTTATGGGCATCAATTTACCCGCAACATGTTGCATCGCAACAACACCAACGGAACATTTAGTGAAGTTGGTCGTCTAGCAGGTGTAGAAGCTTCAGACTGGAGCTGGGGAGCCCTCTTTTTTGATATGAATAATGACGGTCTTCGCGACCTATTTGTAGCCAACGGTATTTATCAAGATTTAACCGACCAAGATTACCTACAATACGTTTCGAGCGAAGAAGTTATTCAATCAGTAGTAAGTGGAAAAAAAGTTGATTTTAAACGACTAATCGATATAATTCCGAGTGAGAAAGTGCCCAATCACTCCTACTTAAACCAAGGAGATTTCAGTTTTGACTTTTACACAGAATCTGGCTTAAATCAAGCCAGCTTTTCCAACGGTTCCGCTTATGGAGATTTAGATAATGATGGCGATTTAGACCTTGTAGTGAACAATGTCAATATGCCAGCTTTTGTCTATGAAAACAAATTAGACCCAACCACTTCAAATGCCTTACAACTGCAACTGGTAGGTGCAGGGAAAAACACCCAAGCCTTGGGGGCCAAAATACGCATTGAAGCAAATGAACAAATCTATTTTGCCGAGCACTATCCAATTCGTGGTTTTCAATCGAGTATGGATCCTAAACTTCATGTTGGTTTAGGAGAGGCTGAGACCGCTACAATTGATGTGATTTGGCCAACGGGTGGAACAAGTCGTATAGAGAATATCTCACTTGACAATCCAATAACAATAAAAGAAGAAACCAAGCAAGGAGAAACCCTAAACTTTGATTTTTCAAAAGAAAACCAACAATTTGCTGCCGCAAAAAAACCCGCCTACACACACAAAGAAAATAACTTTGTTGACTTCCATCGTGAACGGTTGACCTATCACATGTGTAGTAATGAAGGTCCTGTGAGCAGCCAAGGAGACATCAACAACGATGGATACACCGATCTGGTCATTCCAGGAGCGAAAAATAGTCCTGTTCAACTATTGCTTGGGTCAGCCCAAGGCTGGATCAATAGCAATTTATCTCAAGAAGTGTTTGATCAAATTAAAGGGGCAGAGCATACCGAAACCCTTTTGTTTGATGCAGACAACGACAATGACCTTGATTTGTATTTGGTGAGTGGTGGGATAGAAGTAACGCCCTATTCTGAAATGGTCTATGACCGTTTACTATTCAATGATGGTAAAGGAAACTTCACCCTCTCAGAACAAAAACTTCCCAATCCTAACCATCGCATCAGCTCTGGAGCGGTAAGAGCTGCAGATGTTGATTTAGACGGTGATCTTGATTTATTTGTGGGTGAGCGTTTGAAATACAGTGCCTATGGACTTCCGGGTTCTGGATACCTACTCATTAACGACGGGAAAGGGAATTTTAGCGACCAAACCCCACAGCAAGCCGAGAGTTTTATCAATTTGGGTATGATTACCGATGCACAATTTATTGATATGGATAATGACAAAGACCCAGACTTAATTGTTGTGGGAGAGTTTACCGGTATCAACCTCTTTGAAAATCAAAATGGAAGTTTTATCAAAAAAGAACACCCCCTTATGGAAGAAAGAGGGTGGTGGCTTAGAGCGCATACTGTTGATGTAGACCAAGACGGTGACTTAGACATAGTATTGGGGAATCATGGGAAAAACAGTCGTTTTCGCACTTCCAAAGAAAGACCCGTTAAAATGTATCTAAATGACTTTGATCAAAATGGATCTGTTGAAGGTGTTTTGACCTTTACCGCAGATGATGGACGAGATTTCCCCTATGCATTACGCCATGATCTTATTGATCAAATGAAGATTCTAAAAAAGAAGTTTCCAGACTATGCTTCCTTCCGTGATGCAGATATCACCGCAATTTTTGATGAACAACAACGCGCATCAGCATTGATTCAAACAGCGAACAACTTTGCATCTGGCATCTTAATAAACCAAGGAAACTTCAACTTTGCTTGGAGTGAATTGCCACAAGAAGCCCAGCTTAGTCCTGTTTATGCAATAGAATCTGTTGACGTAGACCAAGATGGAGACCTAGACCTTTTCTTAGGAGGTAACCTATTTAAAGCTAAACCTGAAGTAGGAATATATGATGCCTCTTACGGTACCTACCTCGAAAACACTGGAAATGGAACATTCCAGAGCTTTAAAGACGGGAAAGGATTCTCTGTAAAAGGTGAGGTGCGTGATATTAAAGCGATTAACAACACCTTGTTTGTGTTTAGAAACAATGACTCCATAGCCACATTTAAATTTTAGACCATGAAAAGAGCTCTTTTTCTCTTGTGTGCTGCATTTGTTGTATTGAACTGTGACCGTTCACCACAAGCAAAACCCCATCAAATTCCTTTAACAGCACTCCCTGCAGAACAAACCGGAATTACCTTTGAAAATAACTTGGTATACAAAGACAATATCAATATTCTAGAATACCTCTATTATTACAATGGTGGTGGAGTAGCCATTGGCGATATAAACAACGATGGGCTTGAAGATATTTTTTTTACTGCCAATCAAGGATCAGACAAACTATACCTTAACCAAGGCAATCTAACGTTCAAAGACATTACCACCGAGGCAAATATCTACACCGACAATAGCTGGTCTAGTGGAGTCGCTATGGAAGACGTAAACAACGACGGTTATCTTGATATTTTTGTAGCAAAAGTTGGCAATCACAAAGGACTACAAGCACACAATATTCTTTACCTCAATAACGGTAACGGTACCTTCACAGAAAGTTCACGCCAATTAGGACTCGATTTCTCAGGCCTATCTACCCAACCTGCATTTATAGACTATGACCGCGACGGTGACCTAGACCTCTATTTGCTCAATCATGCAGTGCATACAGTACGAAGCTATGGCACAACCAAGAAACGCCTTGAAGAAGCCCCGTTAAGTGGAGATCGTTTTTATGAAAACCGCCTGAACGAAGCAGAAGGAAGCTTTGTTGATGTTACAGAGACTTCTGGAATTTATTCTAGTCCCTTGGGCTACGGTTTAGCTGTTAGAGTAGCTGACATCAATCGCGACGGTTGGCCCGATCTTTATGTCGGGAATGACTTTCATGAAAATGATTTTGTCTACCTCAACCAAAAAGACAAAACCTTTAAAGAAGCGGTAAAAGAAACCATTAGTCACAGTAGTCGTTTCACCATGGGGGTCGACATAGCAGACCTAAACAACGATGGGCTACTTGATATCTTTTCAACAGATATGATGCCCAACCAAGCAGAGATTTTCCTGAAATCAGGGGGAGAAGATACCGATAAGGTTGATCGCATTAAAAAAGATTTTGGCTTTGAGCCACAGCTAGCCCACAACAACCTGCAACTGCAAAATACAAATGGAAGCTTCTCTGAAGTGAGTTTGATGGCAGATGTTTATGCTACCGACTGGAGCTGGTCCGTTCTCTTGGCTGATTTTGATAACGATTGGAACAATGATATTTTTATATCTAATGGAATTGTCAAACGCCCAAATGATTTAGACTACATCAACTACATAAGCGATATAAAGTTTGCAAGCTATGCACGCGAAGAGCAAAATGAATTGCGAAAGGAAATCATTGCAGAGATGCCAACCTTAAAAATTCCAAATGTTCTATTCAAAAACAAAGGAAATTTAAAATTCTCAGCCCTAGAAGATTCCTTCTTAGGTGAACCTAGTTTCTCAAACGGAGCTGCTTTTAGCGATCTAGATAACGATGGTGATTTAGACTTGGTGGTGAACAACATTAATGAAAAAGCTTCCCTTTATGAAAATAAATACAATCAGGGAGGTTTAACCATTTCATTAAGTCACCCTGAGAATAAAAATCTCAATGGAACCACCCTTCACCTTTACGCACAAGGAAAAGCCTATGTACAAACCAAAAGTACAACACGTGGTTTTCAATCAGGTTCAACCCATAAAGTACATTTTGGCCTTCCTGCCACTACTGTTGTAGATTCATTGTTAATTGTCTGGCCAGATGGCGAAACACAACGCTGGGCAGAAAACCTTTCGTCCACTCAATTAACACTAGCTTATGCACCCAACAAAGCATCACTTCTAGAAGAAGAAACTACCCCACCATTTAAACTATCGGTACTTCCATTCAAATACGAAGAGAACTATTACCTCGACTACGAACGCGAAGGCTTAATGCCTGAAAAATTATCCGAAGAAGGGCCAGCCTTTTTGCTAGAAGACTTTAATGGTGACGGCTTAAAAGACATCTTTGTTGGTGGCGCACGCATGCAACCTGCAGAGATTTGGATGGCACAAGCCAATGGTGCTTTCGAAAAGCAAAACAACCCAGACCTGTTAGGCGATCGAAACTTTGAAGACGTAGACGCCGCAACCATTGATATTGATTTAGATGGTGATCGTGACCTTTACATCGTTAGTGGAGGGAACGATATGGAACAAAATGATCCCTATCTAACCGATCGTATCTACCTAAACGATGGAAAAGGAAA
>WTJU01000021.1:55333-59012 GCA_011526285.1 Candidatus Arcticimaribacter sp. | reverse complement strand
GGAGATGCTAAGTTTGAAAACATCACCCACTCCCTAGGATTACAAAATAGCTATGGTATGTGGAACACGTTAGCAGTTCATGATTTTGATGCTGATGGACGTTTAGATATTATAGCAGGGAATACAGGAGAGAATTTTAAATGGAAACCCACAGCTGAAAAACCCGTTCATTTATACCTAGATGATTTTGATGACAACAATCAACTCGATCCAATCATATTCTACGAATTCTTTGGAGAATATGTTCCGTTTGCATCAAAAGATAAGCTAGCACAGCAAATGCCAGCAATCAAAAAGAAATTTCAACAATACAAACGATTTGCTTCGGTAAATTCCATTCAACAGCTCGTAGATAAAAAACCAGAGGACTTTCTACAAACAAAATATATCAATGAACTACGTTCAATGATTTACCTTCAAAAAGAAAACGGTTTTGAAGGTGTTCCTTTACCGCAAAAAGCACAACAATCTTCCATTGAAGATTTGCATGTAGATGAAAAAGGGAACGTTTCTTATGTTGGAAATTACTTTGGGCATGTGGTTGAACTAGGCCCCCAAGATGCGAATCCTGGAGGGCAATTACTTGATTTCAATCCAAAAAATAATACATTTGATACGGATTTGAATTTTGGCCTGCCCAAAACAACCGCTGCCAGACGGATAGAACATGCTGATAACGGTTCTTTTGTTGTAGCCACACAAAATAATTTTATATTTTTTATCGCACCTAAATCGATGGAAGAATGAAGAAGATATGCTACCTCCTTGTCGTATTGATGGCTTTTGCATGTACACCTAACACAGTCTATAAAGCAGAACTAAAAGATCCTGAACTTTTTCAGTCAGCGGTCAAAAATTTATCAGACATTATAGTCTACGATATATTTTCTCCCCCAGTAGCTTCTCGTGTGTATATGTATCCCACCATTGCAGCTTATGAGATTATGGCCCAAGCCTATCCAGCGCAGTACAACTCCCTTGCAGGACAATTGAATGGCCTCACAACATCACCTGCCTTACCTGAAAATGTTGCGCCAGAATTAGCTGCCTTGTATGCTTACAATAGCATTGGGAAGACCCTCATATTTTCTGAAAATAAAATGGAAGCTTTTCAAGAAAAGTTAGCCAGTAAAGTCAAAGCCATAGGTGTACCTCGTTCTGTACGCAAAGCATCAAAAGCCTATGCAGATAGCGTAGTGGAACACATTTTAGCTTGGGCCAAAGGTGACCTGTATAACCAAACCCGTACCTATCCTAAATACACCATCTTAGAAGAAGAAAAGTTTTGGAAACCAACTCCTCCAGATTATATGGATGGGATAGAACCACACTGGAATAAAATCCGTACCCTAGTATTAGATTCTGCTAGCCAATACAAGCCAAAAGATCCATTAGCTTTCGACCTCACCAAAGGCAGCCCTTTTCAAACACAACTGCAACAAGTCTATGAAATTGGGGAGGGGCTAAGCGAAGAACAAATAGAGATCGCTAAGTTTTGGGACTGTAATCCCTATGTAACTCACCACCGTGGTCATGCTATGTTTGCTACAAAAAAAATCACCCCGGGAGGACACTGGATTGGGATCACCGCTATTGCTACGCGCAAAGCGAAGAGTGATTTTGCTGCCACTATAAATGCCTACACCCATGTAAGTGTTGCATTATTTGATGCCTTTATTAGCTGTTGGGATGAGAAATGGAATACCCTAGTTGTACGTCCTGAAACACTCATCAATAAACATTATGATGAAGAGTGGCTACCCTTGCTTCAAACCCCACCATTTCCAGAATATACGAGCGGTCACTCCGTGATATCACGTGCCTCTGCTGTAGTTTTGACCAAATTGTATGGTGATAATTTTGCTTTTGAAGACACTACCGAGGTGGCTTTTGGTCTCCCCGTGCGTTCCTTTAAATCATTCTTACACGCTTCAGAAGAAGCCGCTATATCCCGTCTCTATGGAGGAATACATTATATGATGGCGATAGAAGAGGGCGTTTCTCAGGGAAATAATGTGGGAGAACACATTGTCAAAAACATGCAAACCCGAATCGAGCCAGTACAACTTGCCTCGACCAAATAATTAAACAATGGAAAAAAGACAACTCTCCTTTGGCCAAATTCTCACCATGAATTTTGGCTTCTTTGGCGTGCAATTTAGCTTTGGTTTGCAGCAAAGCAATATGAGCGCCATCTACAAATACCTTGGTGCAAATGAAGCCGAATTACCCATGCTTTGGTTAGCAGGACCAGTAACGGGGCTTTTAGTACAACCCATCATTGGTGCAATTAGTGACGGTACTTGGTCACCTAAATTTGGTCGTCGAAAACCTTTTTTCCTCATTGGCGCAATAGTAGCGAGTTTAGCCCTAATTGCTATGCCCTTTTCAAGCTCTATTTGGATGGCCGCTAGCTTACTTTGGATTCTTGATGCAGCAAATAACATTGCTTTAGAACCCTACCGTGCGTTTATATCAGACAAACTTCCAGAGAAACAATATTCCCTAGGATTTTTAATGCAGAGCTTTTTCACGGGACTAGGAACTACCTTGGCAAACTTTACTCCTGCCATACTTGTTTCCTTTGGAATTTTAGCTTTAAGCGATAAAATGGATAATGGAATTCCTGTTTCAACCTATTGGGCGTTCGGTATTGGAGCCATTGCTTCTACTGCCACCATCTTAGTAACTGTCTTTACCACTTCTGAATATCCTCCTACAGAAGAAGAATTGGCTAAAATAGAAGCAGAAAAAGAGAAGGGAAACATCATTAAACGCACTTGGGAAGAAATTGTCATTGCCTTCAAGGAAATGCCCAAGACAATGAAACAACTAATACCAGTAATGTTTTTTCCTTGGTATGCCATGTTCTGTTATTGGCAATACCTTACTTCAGCTTTATCCTTGTCATTATACAACACAACAGATCCTGAAAGCAGTTTCTTTAACCAAGCACAATTATTAACAGGAAACCTCAATGGAACCTATAACATCATTTGTTTCTCTGTTGCTTTTGCTTTAATTCCTATTGCCCGTCGATTGGGAGCAAAGCGTCTTCATTTTGTTAGCTTAGCTATTGGTGGAATTGGTCTCTTGTGTATGCCATTACTCAATGATACAGACCTCCTATTTACCCTGCCTTTTGGTGATGGTATCGCAGTATCTCAAATCTATCTTTTTTCCTTTGGTTTAGGAATTACTTGGGCATCAATGATGGCAATGCCTTATGAAATGTTAGCATCGTCTATACCCAGTGACAAGACAGGTGTTTATATGGGAATCTTCAATATGTTTATTGTAATACCTATGATTATACAAATTATAAGTATGCAGTATTTTGTCTACGACCTCTTGGGGAACAATCCAATTAATGTTATCCGCTTAGCAGGTGTATTCCTTATTATTGGGGGCGTTTTCTCCCTATTTGTTCAGCAGAAACAGACAACATAAACATCAATTTAACGACGCATAAAAAGGCGGGGAGAATTCTCCGCCTTTTATATTTTTAATCATATGTAGTACATATTTATAGTAAATAAATATCTAAGCTTTACATGACTATTTTCGGTTATTCGAAAACGTTTTAGGAAAACAAACTCCTTATTTTCTTCACCACCAAGGGAGACAACAAAACCAAGCCTCTATTTTCCCCTTTTAGCAAGCGCATATTATAGGTGCT